>DASTZC010000118.1 GCA_035764505.1 Candidatus Polarisedimenticolia bacterium | reverse complement strand
GCGAAGGGAAGACCTATCAGCTGTGGCTGGTGACGGCGCAGGCGAAGATCAGCGCCGGCGTGTTCGATCCTTCATCCGAAGAAGCCGCGGGAAGCGTCGCGGTGCCGACGGATGCCGGTGCGGTCGTGGCCGCTGCCGTCACGCCCGAGCCGGCCGGCGGCTCCCCCCAACCCACCGGCAAGATCATCCTGCTCGGGAAAATCTGAGCCGGCTGTCACTCGAAGTCGATCTGGCGGCGCGCTCGCATCTCCAGCGGAAGGAGCGCGTCGTAGATGAACTGGTGCAGGGGGGTTGGGACCTTGGCTTCCCGGCCGAGACGCACGACGGCGCCGACCCAGGCCTCCAGCTCCGACGGTTTCCCGGCGGCAATGTCCCGGTGGAGGGAGGTCGTGCCGGAGGGGACGAGAGCATCGAAGAAGCCCATGGTCTTCTCCGGGAGGTCCGGCTCCAGCGCGATGGCGCGGGCGCGTCCCACATCGAAGATTTCACGGGTGCCCGTGGAGTACATCGCGCGCGTCTGCGGGACCTGGCGAATCACGCCGGCGGGAGCGCGTGTGACGGCTCCGATGCCTCCGAAGGGGACCACGGTGAGGAACTTCTTCCAGAGCGCCACCTGGATGCTCTCGGGCACGTCGGCCTGAACGCCCGCCTCGACGAAGGCCTGCCGCAGCCGCTCGACGCGCCCGCTGGTCCGGCCGTCCAGCTCGCCGAATCGGATGTAGTGCGTGTCCCCGATGCCGCGAATCACCCCCGGCGCGGCGATCCAGCTGAAGGTGGCGCACAGCCCGCCGAGCACCGGATCGGGACCGAGAATCTCGACCAGCTGGCCGGGAGTCTCGACGCCATTTTGAAGGGGTACTACGAGGGTGTCGGGACCGATGAGAGGTTTCATGGAGCGCGCCGCGTCGGCGACCTGCCAGGTCTTCACGCCGAGAATCACGAGATCGACGGCGCCGACCCGGGAAGGTGTATCGGTGGCATCGGCAGGCCGGACCCGCATCTCGCCTTCAGGCGTCTCGACCCGCAAGCCGTCGGCCTGAATCGCCGCGAGATGTGCGCCGCGCGCGATGAAGACGACCTCGTGTCCCGCCAGCGCGAGCTGCGCGCCGAAACGGCCACCCGCGCCACCGGTCCCAAATACCGCAATTCTCATCTCGTCCCTCTACGATCCAATGAAAGCACCCCGCCGCCTCGAACGAGAGCCTCCGCGTTGGCCCTCAGGATCCACCCAGGCCCTCGATATAGAAATTTCCGATGCCATGGGCGATGGCGACGATCCAGAGATTGCCCGATCTCTGGAACAGTACTGCGAAGAACAGGCCGATCGCAAAAATGCCCGCGAACATCGGAAGCGCCGCCGATGTGCGCGTGAAGTGGTAGAAGTGCAGGGGTCCGAAGGTAAAGAGAGTGTTCGCGACGAGGACCCCGGCCAGCGGTCCCCAGCGGCGAACCAGCTCCGTCTGCAGAATTCCCCGGTACATCAGCTCTTGATAGAACCCCCAGAGCAAATACGGGAGCAACAAGGTCAACACTTTTTGCATCCCCCCGGGCTCGGCGAGAGCCGTTCGCAGCCGGTCCGCGTTCACCAGCGCGAAGACGACGTTCGCCAGGATCATCAGCTGGACGAAGTAGGACTTTTCCGTGCCGTTCCATTCGCGCCACCGGATGAGACCCAGGTCGGAAACCTTCACCTTTGCGACGAAGCAGACCGCCAGCAAGGCGAATGCGAGCAGCAGGGGGATCCGAATCCAAAAGGGGGGAAGCGGAAGGCCGAGGAAGCCGAAAAGCGAAAGGCGGGGGCCAATAATGCCTTCCAGGAGCACGAAGATCAGAAGCAGGCGAACGCCCGCCGAGGCAGCGTAGGTCGGCGTGCGTTTCCGGTCGAAGAGGAAAAGATGACCCCTCCAGTGGATGCTCGAATCCTGCCTGCTGGCTTGCATGGCCTTCATCGGTGGGTGAGGAGCATCGCGCCTGTTGCGGCCGGCGCGCCGATACCCGCGTACCAGCTGATGATGATTGCCAGCGCCATCAGGATGGACCCCTCTTCGACGCCGACGCAGGCAACGTCTTGAAGCTGATCAGGGTGAGCCCGAGGCTCAGCAGGAACAGCCATGCCACGACGGCGAATGGTTGTGTCCCCTGCTCGCCGATGGAGGACGGGGCCACGATGGCCTGAGCTACTGCCTGGAGCTTCTGCCCGAAGGACGGGGCGAGCGGGTCGGCCCAGACGGGACGACGGGTGAGGAGATGCCAGGCGGATGCAGGCTTGTGAAAGACGTATACCGGCAACAAGAGGGCATCACCCGCCATATGGCCGATGATTGCGGGAGCCAGCGAACGGGTGCGATAGACGACAAAACCGAGGAGCGCGCTGGCCAGAAGATGGAAAGGAAGATGGCCCAGGCCAACCTTCGGCACGTGGGCAAGCCAGAAGGCCATGCCGGTGAGGAGCAGGGCCGGCACGATTCCATACGCTTCCTCGAGCGGCTGTTGCAGGTAACCGCGAAAGGCGATCTCCTCGACGACCCCCGCCGAGAATGCCAGCGAAAGCGCCAGGCCGAGCAAGGTGGCGGTCGGGTAGGCGCCGGCATCGATCGGAAGCTCGGGCGCTTGAATGGGAAAGAGACTCGGCAGCAGCAATCGGAGACAGAGCATCGTCAGGAGAGACAGGAGAATCGGCAAGGAAAGCCGGACCCACATGGAAGAAGGCAGCTTCCCGCGGCGCGTGATGCGGTCGCGCAACGGCTGCATGCTCGCCGGCCAGCCGGTTCCCGCGAAGGTGCGCCAGAAGAGCCAGACGACGAGGATCGTGGCGGGCAGGGCCCAGGGAACCGCCGGGAGCAGCTTGAGATTGCCCACGAGCGGAAGCGCGGTGACGGTCGTGCCGATGGTCAAGACTACGAAAGCCAGGACGAACGCTCGCACGAGCACGGGCAGCCGCCGCCAGAGCGCGATGATCCATCTCATGAGCTCATCCCCGCGCGCCTCAGCTCCATCAGGGCGGAATCACGCGTTTCGCGATGGTCCGGCCGGCTTGCCGCTCGACTTTCATGGCGAAGTCAAAGGCATCGAACGACGTGGCGCAGTCCAGATCCTCCAGGGGCCAGTCCGACTCGCGGGGTCGGTGCTTCGCCGCGGCGCGACTCCCTCTCACGACGGCGATGACGTCGTCCTTGCGACAGGGCCTTCCATCCAGAAGGGAAGCCAGCCACTCGGCACACGCCAGGTCTTCCTCACCTTCGTTGGGCGCGCCCGAGGCCACGAGGGTCACCGCGTCACGGTCCTTGATCGCCCGGGCGGTTGCGGAAGCCACCACCAGGCTTCCCAGCCAGATTTCGCCGGCCTGCTTCGCGGCGACCACGCATTGAGTTCCGGAGCCGGTTCGCAGGATCCCGCGGCCGGCAAGTTTTCGTCCGATCAGCCGACTCGGTGAATTGTTGTGGTCGAAGCCCGGGATCAGCCGGCCACCGATTTCCCCCATGCGGAAGCCATCGGAGGCGAAGGCTTCCTCCGCCGTCGATACCAGCTCGATGTCGGCGAGGCCGGCGTCGAACGCGTACGCGGCCGTGGTGAAGGCGCGCATGACGTCGATCACCACCACAACACCCTGGGCGGCGCGCACCCCATCGATCCCCTGGATGATGCGAATCAACATGACGGCTCGAGCGTTCGAGATGCCGGGGCAGACCGGCTCAGAATCTTGGCGTCATCTCGCCGGTGGGGCCGATTTCCCAGGGGGTCCAGACGAGCAGGACGTCGCGGGGCTGGATGTCGCCCTTCCTGGGATGGAGCTCCACCTTCTCCAGGGGCAGGGAAGCGGCTTCCGATCCCGACCGCAGAGCCTCGGCTTCCGATTCGACCTTAGCCTGGAGATCGGCGAGCTGCTGCCGGAGATCCTCCAGGCTCTCCTCGGCCCGGCCGACGTCTTCCCGCTCGCGCGCGGCGCGTCCCACGCCGCGGGCAGTCGTCGTGGCTTTCCCGAGGCCCCCTGCGCTGAAGGTCTTCCTGCCGAACAGTGCCCCGAGAATGGTCGCGCCGGCGGAGATCGCCGTCTGCACTTTCTGCGCGTCGTATTGCGATTGCTGGACGGAGACGCGCTGCTCGGCGCGGCGGATCCGATCCTGGAGGACCGCGAGCTTCGCCGCATGCCGCTGACGCAGCGCCTCCACTTCCTGATCGCGCTTTTCGCGCAGCGCCATGCCGAGGCGGGTGCGGAAATCCCCTTCGGTCTCTCCCAAGCGCGAGACATCCGCCGGCCGGGAGCTCGAGAAGATCGTCAGGATCCGCCTCCGGTAGAGCGCGTCGACGAGTGACAATTTCCAATCCTGGTAGCTCTTGGATTTTCCGGCCGGCTCCGGAAGCGGGTCGAACGAAGCGCCGGCGGCGGGGGACTCGTCGAGAGCGGGCTCGCCTTCGAGGGATCGGGCCTCGTTCCAGATGTCTTCCGCACCACCCTTCAGATCGGCGAGGAGCCAGGCTTCCTGCCACATATCCAGGCGTGGCTTCACCTGTGTGAAGTGCAGCCGGGCAGACCCCAGAAGCGCGGGCCGATACACCAACCGTGTTCCGGGGGAAGCCTGGACACGAAGTCTGAGGAAGACTTCTTTGATGCCGGCCGGCAACAGAGCCCTCTCGGCGAAAGCCGCGGGCCCGCCTGGAGGAGAGGCTTCCTGGGCTGGCGCCGACTTGCCGGGACCCGGCACTTCGTCTGCTTCCGTTGTCTTCGTCTTGCGCGGCGCCATCAGCGTCTGGATCTGCCCGCGGGTGAGCGGGCCGCGCAGGTAGGACATGCACCAGCGGCTCTCGAAGAGGACCGGGCGATCGTCGTGCACGTTGTTCAGGAGGAAAATACGGCTTTTCAGGCCGGCGAGCGTAGCCTCCATCCTGGAGCGGTCGAAGGCCGCGCCGGCGGCGGCCGACGCCCCCTCGAGCCCTTCGAGCACCCGGGCCTTGTCGCGCTCCGCCTGCAGGCGCCCCAGGATCCAGGTGCCGGCGTTGGACAGCCCCTTGTAGTCGAGGTCCACTGGGTTCTGCGTCGCCAGGACCACCCCCAGGCCGAAGGCGCGCGCCTGCTTCATCAACGTCAGCAGCGGCAACTTCGAGCTCGGGTTCGCGGTCGGCGGGAAGAAGCCGAAGATCTCGTCCATATAGAGGATGGCCCGCAAGCTGGAAGTCCCGCTCTGCCGGCGCATCCAGGCGATCACCTCGTTCAGCAGCAGCGTCACGAAGAACATCCGCTCGGCGTCCGAGAGATGGGCGATCGAAAAGATGCTGACGCGCGGCTTTCCGGCGGCGGTGTGCAGGAGGCGGCCGACGTCCAGCGGCTCGCCCTCCAACCATGCCGAGAACCCGGGAGAAGCCAGCAGCCCGTTGAGGGCCAGCGACAGCTCGCGGCGCTCCTTCGCGGGATAGAACGACTCGACCGACATCACCCCCAGGCTGTCGAACGGGGGATCCTGGACCTGCCGGATCAGGCCGGCCAGATCCAGGCTGGCGCCGCGGCTCCAGGAATTCTTCAGGATCGTGGAGAGGAGGATCGTCTCGCGGCTCTTCACCGGATCGGCCTCCAATCCCAGGAGCGACAGGAGCCCCGAGGCGGTCGCGGTGATCTTCTCCTGGAGCGCGTCGGAGTCGCCGGATTCGGAAGGGGGGCGGAAGGAGTCGAGGACGCTCACGGGCAGGCCGGCGGTGCTTCCCGGCGTATAGATTGTGAAATCGGCCGCTTCGCGCAGACGGCGAATCCTTTCGCCATCCTCGCCCCACGCGGCGAGCCCCTTCTTCCAGGTCTCGGCGGTCTTGCTCGCCAGCTCCTCGGGTGGAATCCCGGAGCGCGCCGCCTCTCCCTCGTCGATCCAGGGGCGGAAATCGGCGGGGGACAGATCGGGGAAAGCGAGCAGCAGGTTGCCCAGGTCGCCTTTGGGGTCGATGGCGATGGCGGGGACGCCGTCGAGCGCGGCTTCTTCGAGAAGCGACAGGCACAATCCGGTCTTGCCGCTGCCGGTCATGCCGATGCAGACGGCGTGGGTGGTCAGATCCCGCGAGTCGTAGAGAAGCGCCTCGGAGGTCGGCGCGCCGGCCGAGTCCAGGAGGCGGCCCAGGTAGAAGACTCCCAGTCCTTCGAAGTCTTTCATCTATCCTCCGGTGCGACGAATCTTAACCCAAAGCAAAAAAAGGCGCCCCGGAGTCTCCCCCGGGGCGCCTCCAGGATCCCTCGCTTGCCCGCTTACTTGATCTGGTGCAGCTCCACGCGGCGGTTCTTGGCCCGCCCCTCGGCCGTGGCATTGTCGGCGATCGGTTTCGTCTCGCCGTAACCCTGCGTCGTCAGCCGCGAAGCGTCCACTCCTTTCGAGACCAGGTACTTCTTCACCGATTCGGCGCGCGCCTGCGACAGCTTCATGTTGAAGTCGTCGTTGGCCTGCGAGTCGGTATGTCCCTGGATCTCGACCTTCACTTCGGGCCACTCCTGCAGCGTCTTGGCGACGCTGTCCAGGATGGTCTTGGAATTGGCGGTCAGGTTGGCGCTGCCGGTGGCGAAGTTCACCCCTTCCAGCACGCCGTTGAAGACGCGGGCGACCTCCGCAGGAGGCTCGGCAGGAGGCGGCGGAGGCGGCTCCGGCTTCGGACAGCCGTTGGCATCGACCTCGGTCCCGGCCGGCGTGTTGGGGCAGCGGTCCTTGTCGTCGGTGACGCCGTCGCCGTCGGAATCGCGCGGGCAGCCCTTCTCGTCCACTGGAGTGCCCTGCGGCGTGTTGGGACAGGCGTCCTTGTCGTCGGTCACGCCATCCTTGTCGGCGTCAGGCGGGCAACCGGTCGCATCCACCTTGCTGTCCTTCGGGGAGTTTGGACAAGCGTCGATCCCGTCGGGAACGCCGTCGCCGTCGGTGTCGATCGGGCAGCCCTTCTCATCGACGCGGGCGCCGGCCGCCGTGTTGGGGCACTTGTCCTTCTTGTCCGGAACGCCGTCGCCGTCGGCATCGGGCGGCGGCCCGGCAGGCTCGCCCCCGAAGGACCACAAGACGCCGACCGTCGCTTCGAGATTGTGCTGCGCCGGGACGTCGTCGTAGTTGATTCTGACGACCTTGCCGTCCAACCGCAGCCCGAAGTATTTGCCGAAATACCAGCGCGCGCCGCCGCCCGCATTGATCCCCATGTCGCTGCTGGAGAGGGCGTTGCCGCTCGTCTTCTCGCGGCCCAGGCCGCCGGTCAGGAACCAGCGGAACGCCTGCCCCGGGCGGAAGTTGTAAAGCGCGTTGATCCGGTACGAATCGATGCCGATATCGTCGTTGCTCAGCCCGGCCGAAGCGGGATAGTCGGTCTTGGTGTTGAACGTCTGGATCGATCCTTCGGCGCTCCAGGTGTTGGTGATGAAATAGCCGAAGCGCGCTCCATACAGCCAGCCGTCCTGCGGGTTCAGCTCGGTGCCGGAGTCTGGCTCATAGGTATCGGGAAAGCCGATTCCGCCGTACCCTCCCAGCTCCCAGTCCCCCTTCTGTCCGCGCTCCGCCGCGGCGGGCGTGGCGATCAGCGCCAGCGCCGCCATCAGCAGCAAAGCTTTTTTCGTCATGGGCAGGATCCTCCTCGAGTGTTGAATGCGCCCCGGGACCCTCAGAATTTGACGACGAGCGATGTGGTGAAAATGGTGTCCAGCTTGTCGAGCTCGAAGAAAGCCACCTCGCCGGGCGGAAGCAGCCCGAGCGGGTCGGAGGCCGCCGCCTGCGCCGGCTCGTGATCGTACAGCCATCGCAGGCTGGCCTTCAGGGAGAAGCGCGCCGACATGGCGACCGCGACCCAGTTGGTCATGTCGCCCCGCCAGTTGGTGGTGTCGTTCAGGTCGTCCTCGATCATGAAGTCGTTGCCGTAGGTCGTGACCTCGCCGAACTTCTGCTGGTAGGTCGAGCTAAGGCGAGCCGCGACGTAGGTCCCGTCGAAGTCGGGAGGCTCGGCGACATCCTCCTCATCGACGTAGCTCAGCGCGTAATCGGTGCGGAACCTGACGCGATCGGTGTCCTTCCAGATGTTCCCGACGCCGCCCGCCACCGTGGTCCGGTTCTCGATCCCGGAGAAGCGGTTGCGCTCCCAGCCGGCGAAGCCGTACCAGAAAAAGGTCTTGGTGATGTCCCGACTGTATTTCCCGTTGGCGTAGTAGGCTTCGGCGGTGAGGCTCGAATCGGAGTCTTCGGCGATGTCCACCGGAGGGCCGGCCGAGGAGACGGTGTGAGTGGTGACGGTGGAGCGGGAGCGGATGCCGCCCGCGTTGATCTCGAGGAGCGCGTTCTCCCAGCGGCGGCTCAGCAGGTTCTTGAAGCCGAGGGTGTTGACCTCGGAGTTCCCCGAGGTCGCGACGTACGCGAGCTCCCCCACGTCTCCCCAGCCCAGCTTCGGCGGCTCGGCCGGCTTGTCCTCGGCAGAGAGACAGGCAAAGGAAAGGAGCAGCGCCGTGGCGGAACCGGCGAAGAATCGAAGCGTCCGGAAGCGGTCCAACGGATATCCTCCTCTCGGGGCGCGGGCCGGGGCTCCCGCCGGTGATCTGGAACTAGATGGGACTCGTGCAGAACTTGCACTTCTTGGCCTTGGCGATCACCATCTCGCCGCACTGCGGGCACTCCTTCATCGCCGGGCCGGCGGGAGCGGGCTTGAGAAGGGCCTTGCTGATGACGTAGATGCAAAAGGCCACGATGACGAAGTCGATGACCGTGTTGAGGAAGACGCCGTAGCGCAAGGTCGGGGCGCCGGCGGCCTGCGCCTGGGCCAGAGTGTCGTAATGCGTGGCGCCCAGACTGATGAACAGGTTGCTGAAGTCGACGTTGCCCAGGAGGAGCCCGAGGGGGGGCATCAGAATGTCATTGACCAGCGAGGTGACCACTTTGCCGGCCGCGCCGCCGATGATGACGCCGATCGCGAGCGCGAGGGCATTGGTCTGGAGCAGGAACTCCTTGAATCCTTTCACGGCCGTCTCCAGTGAATGGTCTGCCTGCCCGTCCTGGATTTTGGTGTCGGAGTATCGTCCAAGGCACCAAGCTTTTGCAAGCGATGCTTCGGGGACAATGAATCGAGACATGCTCGAAGATGAATGCTTTCGGCAATAATCCTCCGGCCGAGCGCATCTTGGAGGGATGGTGACGTGTCCTGAGGGCGACAAGGGAGTTCCGCTTTCGGAGAAATGGGGCATGACGATAGAATGATGAACCGTTTCGGGGCTCAGCCCGTAGTGACGATCGGAAAGCGGGGGCGGGATCGTTGATCGGCAAGACGCTGAAGAATTACACGGTCGAGGAGCTCCTGGGCAAGGGGGGCATGGGGGTCGTGTATCGGGCACGCGACACGCGGCTCGGCCGCCCCGTCGCCCTCAAGGTCCTGAAGCCCGAGGTGCTGCAGGACTCCGATCGCCGCCGCCGCTTCATCCAGGAGGCGAGGGCCGCCTCCGCCGTCAACCATCCCGCCATCGCGCAGATCTACGACATCGAGGAATCGGACGATACCACCTTCATCACCATGGAGTACGTCGACGGCTCCACGGTGCGCAAGCTGGTGGAGCGCGGGGAGCTCGACCTGGGATCGGCGCTGGAGGTCGGCATCCAGGTGGCGGACGGCCTGGCGCGGGCGCACGAGGCAGGCATCATCCATCGCGACATCAAGTCGGACAACGTCATGGTGACGCGCGACGGACACCCGAAGATTCTGGATTTCGGGCTCGCGAAGCTGCTCGACTCGGAGGGAACCTCCTCCGAATCGGGAGCCAGCCGGATGGAGACGGTGACCCGGACCCAGGCAGGGATGATTCTCGGCACGGTCAATTACATGAGTCCCGAGCAGGCACGGGGACTTCCGGCGGACCGGCGCTCCGACGTCTTCTCCTTCGGCATCCTCCTGTACGAGATGGCCTCCGGCGTCCTCCCCTTCAAGGGGGCGAGCATGCTCGACACGCTGCACGCCATCGCCTACGAACAGACGCGGCCCATCACCACGCTGAAGGCGAACCTCCCCTACACGCTCCAGAAAGTGGTCGATCGCTGCCTCCAGAAGAAGCCGGAAGATCGCTACCAGGACCTGCGCGAGACGGTGACGGATCTCAAACGCGTCAAGCGCGAGGTGGAATCGGGCGTGACCGGCGGCATGCCGCTTTTCGACCGGGTCAGGAGCTGGCTGGGGGGCATGACGACCCGCGGCATGATCTGGGCCGCGATCGGCGGCGCGGTCGTCGGCGGCATCCTCATCGCCCTGATCTCCGGGGGCGACGCCAACTGGGGCGGATTGCTGATGGTCGCCATCGTGGGATTGTTCCTCTGGCGGCGGTTCCGCAACCGCGGGCAGCGGATGGCCACCAAGTTCGTCAAGAAGGCCTCCTTCGTCAAGGAGGTGCGCATGATCACCCTGCACAAGGGGCAGTTCACGATCATTGCCGATCATCCGACGGCCAAGACCTACCTGAAGCTGAACGCGCTGCTGACCGCGGCCAACGAGAGGCTCTATCATGGAGACCCGATGACGATGGTGGTGCGGGAGGACCTTCCCGAGGACGAGCTTCGCAAGGTCCTGGCATCGCCCGGCGTGCGCTTCGTGCGCGAGGAACGGCTCAAGAAGGTCATCGCCGGAAAGAAGGGCTGACATGAAGCTGGAGTCGAAGGCGTTCAAGGCGGGCGGTGCGATCCCGTCGGTCCACACCTGCGACGGCCCCGACGCTTCCCCCGACTTGATCTGGTCCGATCCTCCGGAGGACACGGCTGCCTTCGCGCTCGTCTGCGACGACCCTGATGCTCCCGCGGGTACCTGGGTCCATTGGCTGGCCTGGAACATCCCGGCCGGCGCGCGCCGGCTGGCCGAAGGGATCCGGCGTCTTCCCGAGCTCCCCGACGGCATGCGCCAGGGTTCCAACGATTCCCGGCGTCTCGGCTACGGCGGTCCCTGCCCGCCGTCCGGAACGCATCGTTACTTCTTCCGTCTCTACGCCCTGGATTGCGAGCTGGACCTGCCGGCAGGATCGGCCCGCGAGGCGCTGGAGCAAGCCATGGCCGGACACATCCGCGCCGAGGCGACGCTGATGGGAACCTACCGGCGGTCCTGAAGCTGCCGTGCCGACCCCCTCCCCGGATCCCTTCGAAGCCTGGGTCATCGATCTGGAGCGCCGCCAGCTTGCCGACCTCACTTTCGGCGAGCTGCGCCGGGCCCTGGCGGCCCTCTCTTCTCTTTATGTCGAGCGCCGAGGCAGGCTGGGCGAGGGAGCCGCGTTGGAGGGAGCCGGCAAGCGCGCCGCCTTTGCACTGTTCTATGGACCGCTGCACTTTCTCACGGTGCGCGGAGTGGTGCGCGCGCTCGCAGGGGAGAGTGCGCCTCCGAAGCGCATCATCGACCTCGGCTGCGGGACCGGGGTTGCGGGAGCGGCCTGGGCCCTGGAATGCGATCCGCGTCCTGCGGTCACAGGGTGGGAGCGCAGCGCCTGGGCGATCACCGAAGCGCGCTGGTGCTTCTCCCGGTTGCGCGTGCGCGGAATTCTCCGCCGCGGAGACTTTGCGGCGGCGCAGCTCGGAGGCCGCGAGGATGCCGTGCTGGCGGCCTTCGCCATCAATGAGCTCGATGCCGGCGTAAGAGAATCACTGCTCGAGAAGATGATCGAAGCCTCGCGCCGCGGCGCCCGGGTCCTGGTCGTCGAGCCGATCGCCCGGCGCGGCTTCTCCTGGTGGGACCATTGGGCCGCGACGTTCCAGGGAGTCGGCGGCCGGGAAGACAGCTGGCGCTTCCCCGCCGTGCTTCCCGACCTGATTCGCAGGCTCGACGAGGCGTCGGGAATGGACCATCGCGAGCTGACTGCCCGCAGCCTCTGCCTGAACCTCCCATGAGCTTTCTTCCCGGATGGAGTCGACGCACGATGCTGACGATCGCCCTGCTCCTGGTGTCGAATATTTTCATGACCTTCGCCTGGTACGGCCACCTGCGCTTCCGCTCCCTGCCGTTGTGGCAGGTCATCCTGGCGAGCTGGGGCATCGCCTTCTTCGAGTACTGCTTCCAGGTCCCCGCGAACCGGATCGGATACAGCAGCTTCTCGGCGGCGCAGCTCAAGACGATCCAGGAGGCCATCACGCTCCTGGTGTTCAGCGTTTTCTCGGTGACCTATCTCGGCCAGCCTCTCAAGTGGAACGACCTCGCCGGCTTCGCCTGCATCCTCCTCGCCGTCCTGTTCCTCTTCAAACCCTGGTAATTGGAACGTCGCGCCGGCGTCGTGAGGCGGCTTGCCGCACGCGGCGCGCGACGTTCGTCCTGCGCGGATGACAAGCCAGCGCGCGGAATTCCTACGTAAATCTCCGGAAATCACCCTATCTGCGAGCAGCAAAAACCCGGAAAAAGGCTCTCTAAAACGGGAAATTCGGCGCTGGCATCGCGCTTGCCACAGGAGGGCGCGCTCCGCATTGCATCGGCATTTCAGGAAACGAAGGAGCGCACCATGCACGCACTCACAAAGTCGGCTGTCGCCATGCTCCTCGCCATACCTCTTCTGGTCAGCTGCAGCACGGGGTCCACGACGACCACCAACGGCCCCGACGAGAAGAGAGAGCACGAGAGCACCGACTTCAGCCAGAAGCTGAGCGACGCGGGCATCAGCACCCGCATCAAGACCGCCTACATCTTCAACGAGCACCTGGCCGCCCACAAGATCGATGTCGATACCCACGACGGCACCGTGACGTTGTCCGGGACCGTGAGGTCGGACATCGAGAAGGAGCTGGCCGAGGAGATCGCCAAGAACGTGGCCGGGACCCGCTCGGTCGAGAATCGCCTCCAGATCGGTGAAGAGGTCGAGCGTGCGGAGAACGATCAGGACCCGGATCGCACCTTTGGACAGGCGGTGAAGGATGCCACCACCACGGCTTCGGTGAAGACTGCCCTGGCTTTCGAGAAAGGCGTCAAGGCGTCCGACATCAACGTCACCACCCGGTGGGGCACGGTCACCTTGACCGGCACCGTGGCGACGAAGAAGGAAGCCGAGCTGGCGAAGCAGACCGCGGCGAAGACCGCCGGTGTGAAGGAAGTCGTCAGCGAGATCCAGGTGCGAGGCTGAGGCCGAAGCCTTGAAGGGAGCTCTCATGAGACCGGATGCGAAGAGCTTTTCCACGATGATGCTGGTCCTGACTTTCGCGGCCGGCACGGAAGCGGTCTTCGCGGAGAGCTACGAGTATCTGTTCAACCGGGACGCCGTGAAGAACGACCATGAGATGTTCCTCAACCTGGCGGTCGGCGACTACGGATACGACCGGGCGGCGCTCGAGCCGCTTCTCCCGAAGATCAAGCACGTCGAGTCCGATCTGCCCGTCATTTTGTTCGTGTCGCGCGAATCGGGCCGGCCACTGGAAGCCATCGTGAACCAGCGCGCCCTGGGGCTGAGCTGGTCCTCGATCCTGAAGCGGCACAACGTCCCGACCGATGTCCTGTTCGCCGGGATCGATCGGGACCCCGGACCGCCTTACGGGCGGGCCTGGGGATACTGGAAGAAGCACCCTTCGACCACCGCTCTGAGCGACTCCGACGTGCGCGGCCTCGTCCAGGTTCGTCTCGGATCGCGCTGGGCCCGCATGACGCCCTATCAGATGGCTCGCGGCCAGGGGCGCGGCGAGTCGGTGGTCACCGTGGTGGCGGACCGGAAGGGCCGCCCCTTCGAAGTCGAAAAGGTAGAGCCGTCGACACCCGTGGGAAAAAGCCACGGTAGAGGGCGCTGAGCATCGCGCCTCGTCCTTAATCCTTCCTCGAGCGCCGGCGAGACGACCCTCATGCCGGCTCCCGGGGTTTAAGCCCCCCGCAGCGCACCCCCGTCCGGCGCCGCGGGGGGCCTTTCCGTTCCAGGCCCTGGTTTGACAGTTCATCACGCCGCTGCTTAACTGACACGAAAATCTCTCACAAGGACGGAAGCACGGCGCAGGCGCGCCGGTTTCTGAAGACATAAGACGGAGGCGAGATGCCCGAACCAGGCATGGGGCAGGTCAAGAACGCGATTGCCATCGCGAGCGGCAAGGGAGGAGTCGGAAAGTCGACCGTGGCGACCCACCTGGCGCTGGCGCTGGCGCGGGGCGGCGCGCGAGTCGGGCTGATGGACGCCGATATCTACGGTCCCTCCATCCCGACGATGCTCGGAGAGGGGAAGGGGGCGGAGCCTTCTAATCAGCCCGGAATCCTCGAGCCGGTGGAGCGCCGCGGCATCCAGTTCATCTCCATGGGGCTGTTCACGGGGCGCGACACGCCGGTGATCTGGCGGGGTCCCATGGCCACCAAGATGGTCCAGCAGTTTCTCGCGCAGGTGGCCTGGGGCGCCCTGGATTACCTCCTGATCGACCTTCCCCCCGGGACGGGAGACGTGCAGCTGACCCTCACGCAGTCGGCGCCGCTGGTCGGCGCGGCAATCGTGACGACCCCGCAGGAGGTTGCGGTGGGAATCACCCTGCGCGGGCTCCGGATGTTCGAGCAGGTGCAGGTGCCGATCCTGGGGATTATCGAGAACATGAGCTCCTTCGTCTGCCCGCATTGCGGCAAGGCGACGGAGGTGTTCCGGCACGGAGGCGGCAGGAAAGCCGCGGAAGAGCTGGGAGTTCCTTTCCTGGGCGAGGTGCCGCTCGATCCGGCGATCGCCGAGGCGGGCGACACGGGGCGTCCGCTCGTGGCCCTGGAGAGCGCCGGAGCCGAGACGCCCGGAGCCCGGGCCTTCCTGCAGATTGCCGAGAAGTTGAGGACGGAGATCGAGCGCGTCCACTCGCTGACCGGCTCGGTCCGCCATCGTCCCGAGGAGATCAAAACCGAGGATGGCAAGGTGGAGATTCGCTGGGCCGACGGCCACGTCAGCCGTCTGCCTTTCCGCGCTCTCCGCCAGGCCTGTCCTTGCGCGCTGTGTATCGACGAGTGGACCGGAGAGCGCCGCGCCGATCCGAACCGGGTCCTGATGAGCGTGCGGCCGCTGGACATCCGACGCGTGGGACGTTACGGCATTCAGTTAAGCTGGTCCGACCTTCACGGCAGCGGAATCTATACCTACGACTACCTCCGCTCACTGGATCCCACCGCTCCCAAGGAGCCCGCGCGTTAAGGGTATCGGCGTACCCGAAGTCGCGTTACATTCGGCTTTGACGCGACTTCGGCGACGCAACCCATGGGTGATCAGTCGGCGCGCCGACATCGCCTTACAATCAATAAGAGTCGAGCGTTGACAATTGAAGACCAGAAAGGTACTATTTCTTTGCAAAACAGTACTTTTTCAGTCCTGATTCGTTGGGAGCACCAGATTTGATCCGAATGACTCGATTGACCGACTACGGGATCGTCCTCCTCACCTACTTCGCCCGAGACACCGAAAAGAGCATGCACAACGCCCGGGACATCGCTACGGCATCGCGGCTCCCGCTGCCGACCGTGAACAAGATTCTCAAGGCGCTGACCAAGAAGCACTTGCTGGTCTCGCACCGCGGGGTCAAGGGCGGCTATAGCCTGGCAAGGCCGGCAGAGGAGATATCGATGGCCGACATCATCGCGGCCACCGAAGGGCCGGTGGCACTGACCCAGTGCGCTCAGAGCGCTCCGGGGAGCTGCGTGCAGGAAACCTGCTGTCCCGTCCATGGAAACTGGCAGCGGATCAACGAAGCCATCCGCCAGGCGCTGGAGAGCGTCAAGCTCTCCGAGATGGCCCGGCCGTTCCCCTCGAGTCCCGTCCCCGCGAATGGGATCGCCTTGCGGAAGGAGGCAAGGGTTCTATGAGCACCTCGACCAAGACCATCCAGGAGCTGACCGAGCAGGAATACAAGTACGGCTTCGTCACCGACATCGAAGCGGAGACGATTCCGCGTGGATTGAGCGAAGACGTCATCCGCACGATCTCCGCGAAAAAAGGCGAGCCGGAGTTCATGTTGGAATGGCGGCTCAAGGCCTACCGGCATTGGCTGACGATGAAGGAGCCCACCTGGCACAACGTCCACTACCCCCCCATCGACTATCAGGCAATCATCTATTATTCGGCGCCCAAGACGAGCGCGGCGCCGAAGAGCCTCGATGAGGTGGACCCGGAGCTGCTCAAGACTTACGCCAAGCTGGGAATCCCGCTGTCGGAGCAGAAGATGCTCGCGGGCGTGGCGGTGGACGCGGTGTTCGACAGCGTTTCCGTGGCGACGACGTTCAAGGCGAAGCTGAAGGAGCTCGGGATCATCTTCTGCTCCTTCTCCGAGGCGGTACGGGACCATCCGGACCTGGTGCGCCAGTACCTCGGCTCCGTCGTCCCTTACAGCGACAACTTCTTCGCCACCCTCAACTCTGCCGTCTTCAGCGACGGTTCCTTCGTCTACATCCCGAAGGGCGTGCGCTGCCCCATGGAGCTGTCCACCTACTTCCGCATCAATGCGGCCAACACCGGGCAGTTCGAGCGGACCTTGATCGTGGCCGATGCGGGAGCGCAGGTCAGCTACCTGGAAGGGTGCACCGCACCCATCCGCGACACCAACCAGCTGCACGCCGCGGTGGTGGAGCTGGTGGCGCTGGACAACGCCAGCATCAAGTATTCGACGGTGCAGAACTGGTATCCGGGTGACAAGGAAGGCAAAGGCGGGATTTACAACTTCGTCACCAAGCGGGGCAAGTGCCAGGGGGTCGCCTCGAAGATCTCCTGGACCCAGGTGGAGACCGGCTCCGCCATCACCTGGAAGTACCCGAGCTGCATCCTGCAAGGCGACAACTCGGTCGGGGAGTTCTACTCGGTGGCCGTCACCAACAACCGCCAGCAGGCGGACACCGGGACGAAGATGATCCACATCGGAAAGAACACCCGCAGCACCATCGTGACCAAGGGGATCTCGGCCGGGTACGGGCAGAACACCTACCGCGGCCTGGTGAAGATCCTCAAGGGGGCGGCCAACGCCCGCAACTACTCGCAGTGCGACTCGCTGCTGATCGGCGACAAGTGCGGGGCGCACACCTTCCCGTACATCGAGGTCAAGAACAGCACCTCGCGCCTGGAGCACGAGGCGTCCACCTCGAAAATCGGCGAGGACCAGATCTTCTACTGCCGGCAGCGCGGCATCCTGCTCGAGGACGCCGTGAACATGATCGTCAACGGCTTCTGCAAGGAGGTGTTCCGCGAGCTGCCCATGGAATTCGCCGTCGAGGCCCAGAAGCTGCTGGGCGTGAGCCTCGAGGGCAGCGTCGGCTAACGAGCATTTCCCCACAACGGAGAGCACCGTGCTTGAGATCAAGAACCTGAGAGCCAAGGCCGCCGACCGGGAGATCCTCAAGGGGATCAACCTGACGGTCAAGGCGGGCGAAGTGCATGCGATCATGGGGCCGAACGGCTCGGGGAAATCGACCCTGGCCCAGGTCCTCGCCGGCCGGGACACCTACGAGGTCACGGGCGGCGAGGTGACTTATCTGGGGAAGGACCTCCTGGAGATGGCGCCGGAGGAACGCGCCCAGGAGGGGGTCTTCCTGGCGTTCCAGTACCCGGTGGAAATCCCCGGCGTCAGCACCACCTATCTGCTGCGCGCCGGACTGAACTCGGCACGCAAGCACCAGGGACTGGAGGAGCTGGACGCCATGGACTTCCTGTCGCTGGTGAAGGAGAAGGCCCGCCTGGTAGAGATGGACGAGAGCCTGATGAACCGCTCGGTGAACGAGGGCTTCTCGGGCGGCGAGAAGAAGCGTAACGAGATCTTCCAGATGGCGGTGCTCCAGCCGAAGCTGGCGATCCTGGATGAAACCGATTCGGGGCTCGACATCGACGCCCTGAAGATCGTCGCCAACGGCGTCAACAAGCTGCGCGGCAAGGACCGCGCCATCATCGTGGTCACCCACTACCAGCGGCTGCTGAACTACATCGTGCCGGACCGCGTGCACGTCCTGTTCGAAGGGCGGATCGTGAAGTCGGGCGGCAAGGAGCTGGCGCTGGAGCTGGAAGACCGCGGCTATTCCTGGATCGAGGAGAAAGTGGCCCACGCCTGAGGCGTCGCGGCCTAGCGAATCATGCCCAAGCCGAACCCTTCATTCGACGTGCGACAGCATTACGCGGAGCAGTTTTCCAAAGCCGGGAACGGAAGCAAGGACCCCGGCTGGCTCGGCACCCTGCGCCAGGCGGGTCTGGACTCTTTCGCGGCGAAGGGATTCCCGACCCTCGACGACGAGGACTGGAAGTACACCAGCGTCGCTCCCATCGCGAAGACGCCCTTCGAGACGGGCGAGGCCTCCAAGGTGGAAGGGCTCACCGTGGGACAGCTCCAGCAGCTCACCTTCGGGGAGATGGAGTGCACCCACCTGGTGTTCGTCAACGGGCACTTCGCGCCGGCGCTTTCGCGGCGCCGCCCGCTGCCCGACGGCGTCCGCGCCGGCGGCCTGGCCGAGGCCCTCGGCGAGGCGCCCGGGAAAGTGCTGGGCCACCTGGGCCGGCACGCCCTGCCCCAGGACAACCCTTTCGTGGCGCTGAACACCGCTTTCATCCATGACGGCGCCTTCGTCCACCTGCCGCGCCGCAAGGTCCTGCAGGAGCCGATCCATCTGATCTTCGTGGCCATCCCGAACGGCCAGCCGATGGTGTCCCATCCGCGCAATCTGATCGTGGCGGAGGAGGGGAGCCAGGCGGCGGTGGTCGAGAGCTACATCAGCCTGCACCCGCAAGCCTATTTCACCAACGCGGTGACCGAGGTGGTGGCGGGGGAGGGGACGGTGCTGGATCACTGCAAGCTGCAGCGCGAGAGCGAGCCGGCGTACCATGTGGCGACGCTGCAGGCGCACCTGGGGCGCGGCGCCCGCTTCTCGTCGCACGCCGTGTCGCTGGGGGCCGCGCTGGCACGCAACGACCTCAACATGGTCCTCGACGCCGAGGGCGTCGAGTGCGTGCTCAACGGTCTCTATCTGGCGCACGGCGACCAGCACGTCGACAACCACACCTTCATCGATCACGCCAAGCCGCACTGCTCCAGCCGCGAGCTCTACAAGGGAGTCCTGGCGGGACGCTCGCACGGTGTCTTCAACGGGAAGATCCGGGTGCGCGAGGACGCGCAGAAGACCGACTCCAAGCAGACCAACAAGAACCTGCTGCTGTCGGAGGAGGCGCTGGTCGACACCAAGCCGCAGCTGGAAATCTATGCCGATGACGTGAAGTGCACCCACGGTGCGACCATCGGCCAGCTGGACGAGGACGCGCTGTTCTACCTGCGCAGCCGCGGCCTGGAGGAAGGCGATGCCCGGAGCCTCCTGATCCACGCCTTTGCCACCGATCTCCTGGAGAGGATCCCGGTGAAGCCGGTGCGCACCGGGCTGGAGTGCCTGCTGATGACCCGGCTGCCGATGCGCGCCGGGCACAAGGAGAAGCCGTGAGCGGGGCGCGCGGGGCCGATCCCCTGTCCGCGGCAGCGGGCGCCGTCGCCCGGCCTTATGACGTCGAGGCGGTCCGACGCGATTTTCCCATCCTGCACCAGACGGTCCACGGCCACCCGCTCGTCTATCTCGACAACGCCGCGACCACGCACAAGCCCGAACAGGTCCTGAAGGCCCTCGACGATTTCTACACGGGCGACAACGCCAACATCCATCGCGGCGTGCACGAGCTGAGCCAGCGCGCCACTGCTTCCTATGAGGCGGCGCGCGAGAAGATCCGCGGCTTTCTCAACGCCGGCGCGGCGCGCGAGGTCCTGTTCGTGCGCGGGACCACCGAGGCGATCAATCTCGTGGCGCACTCTTTCGCCGGACCGCGGCTCAACGAAGGCGACGAGATTCTCCTGACCGGCATGGAGCACCACTCCAACATCGTTCCCTGGCAGATGGTGTGCGAGGCGAAGAAGGCAAAGCTGCGGGTGGTGCCGGTGAACGATCGCGGCGAGCTGATCCTGGAGGAATACGAGCGGCTCCTGGGCCCGAAGACCCGGCTCGTCTCGGCGGTGCACCTGTCCAACGCGCTGGGAACGATCAACCCGGTGAAGGAAATGATCGGCATGGCCCACCGGCGCGGCGTCCCGGTGATGCTGGATGGCGCGCAGGCGGCCGCACGGATTCCGTTGGACGTGCGCGACCTGGATTGCGATTTCTACGCCTTTTCCGGCCACAAGCTCTACGGGCCGACGGGCATCGGCGTGCTCTACGGCAAGGCGGAGCACCTCGAGGCGATGCCTCCCTACATGGGTGGCGGCGACATGATCAGCTCCGTGACCTTCGAGAAGACGCTGTACAACAAGATCCCCAACAAGTTCGAGGCGGGCACGCCGCATGTCGCCGGCGTCATCGGCCTGGCCGCGGCGGTGGACTACCTCGAGGAGCTCTCCGTCGCCGCGGTGGCGGCGCACGAGGACGATCTGCTGGCCCGCGCCACCCGCGCCGTGGCCGGCATTCCCGGCCTGCGCATCGTGGGGACCGCTCAGTGCAAAGCCGGCATCCTGAGCTTCGTGATGGAGGGAATCCACCCCCACGATCTGGGGACGGTGCTCGACCAGCAGGGGATCGCCGTCCGGGCGGGGCACCATTGCACCCAGCCGCTGATGGAGCGCTTCGGCATCCCCGCGACGGCGCGCGCCTCGTTCGCGCTCTACAACACGGCGGGCGAGGTCGACACTCTGGTCGAGGGTCTCTCGCGAGTCCGCGAGGTCTTCGCCTGATGGGGGACCTGCGGGACCTGTACCAGGAAATGATCCTGGATCACAGCAAGAGCCCGAGGAACTTCCATTCCCTGCCGGCGGCGCGCCGGGTCGAGGGATTCAACCCGCTGTGCGGCGACCGGGTGACGCTCTATCTGAGCGTCGAGAACGACATGGTGAAAGATGCCGCTTTCGAAGGCTCGGGCTGCGCCATCGCCACCGCTTCCGCCTCGATGATGACCGAGAAAGTAAAAGGAAAGACGGTCGGGGAGGCGCTCGCCCTGTTCGACCGGTTCCACGAGCTGCTCACCGGAGCGCCGAAGGCATCGGCAAACGGATCGGACCTCGGGAAGCTGGAGGTTTTCTCAGGTGTCCGCGAGTTCCCGATCCGGGTGAAGTGCGCGACGCTGGCCTGGCACGCCCTGAAGGCCGCGCTCGCCGGTGAAGGCGACAGGGTCTCGACGGAATAGCAATGGAGCGCAGTCATGAGCGATGAGAATCTGAAGGACGAGACGCTGGGGCCGGCGAAGTCTCCGGAGCAGCCAGAGCCGTCAGCGGTCCCCGAAACCGCCGCCGGTGCGGGAACACCGGTCGCCGCCGCCGGCGGAGGCGACGATCTCGAGAAGCAGGTCGTCGACGTGCTGCGGACCTGCTACGACCCCGAGATTCCGGTGAACATCTACGAGCTGGGATTGATCTACAAGGTAGATGTCGCTCCGGCCGGCGCGGTGCGCGTCACGATGACCCTCACCTCGCCGATGTGCCCCGTGGCGGGTTCCCTGCCCCCCGAAGTCGAAGCCAAGATCCGCAACGTCCCGGGCGTCACCGACGCGAAGGTCGACGTCGTCTGGGAGCCTCCCTGGACCCCCGCCATGATGTCCGAGGCCGCCAAGCTCCAGCTGAACATGATGTAGGTTCGGCCACCGTCCATCCCGCCTCGCTGCGTTGCGCCTCGCTACGCACCACTTTGGTACGAGGCACTGCGGCGCGCCTTGCGATCCGGGCGGCTCGGTAGCCTCCAGTGGGACAGATGGAAACTTGCCGCTTACTGGACGTCCATGAGCCAGATGTCCGCTTCGGAATCCACCTCGACCAGATAGACGCTCTTGCCGTCGCGCGACATGGCTACGTTGAAGGAGTCGAACCCGCCCGGCAGGTCGATAGGGAGCTCCCGCTCCTTGCGTGTCTTCGGGTCGAAGACGAACAGGGACCGGACGCCATCGACTGAGTAGAGAAGCCGTCCATCGGGAAGCCAGAAAGGACTCTCACCGCGCGGTGTGAGCTGCTCATAAGTCTTCGACGCGACGTGATAGAGGACGATTCCGCCTTGCTCGGCTCCCTGGCGGTTGAGGGTGCCCGCAATCGTCGATCCGTCAGGCGACCAATCGTGCGGAACGACGCCGGCGGTGGAGCTGAGCGGCGGAATTTCCTCCACCGGGGCGTTGCCTCTTGGCCAGGGCACCATGGATTGCGTCAGAACGTGCGTCATGTGGGTGATCAGCAGGCGGTCTCCCCCGGGTGACCAGAGTGGGTAAATCGTGTTGCGGATCGCGTCGTCCAGAGGCTGCAGATCGCTGCCGTCGGAGCGGACCGTGTAGATCTCGTAATCGCCGCCCCGGTCCGAGGCGAAAGCGATACGATCCTCCTGGGACGACCAATGGGCGATCCGGTTGCGCGAGTCGGAAGCGGCGATGCTGCGCCGCGAGCCGCTGGCCAGGTCCATGACGACGATCTCTTCGCGTACCACGCCGACCCGGCTTCCCGCCGATCGCGTGGTGTAAACCAGCGACCTGCCGTCGGGGGAGACGGAAGGCCAGATCATGGCGCTCGATCCCCTGAGGAGCGGCTTGGGATCCAGGGTCGCCTTCCCCCTGGCCAGGTCCAGCGACACGCGCCGTAAGGCGGAGAATTCTACCGAAGCGACATAGGAGATGCGGCGCCCGTCGTGGGAAACGGCCGGCGAATGAATCGAAGTGGAGGCGCCTCGTGTCACCTCTTCCGGCGGGCCGAGACTCTTCCCGGTGGCCTGGTCGATCGAGATTCGCCATAGATTCATAATCCCACCGCGCTCACTCGAGAAAAAGAGGAATTTCCCGTCCGGCGACCAGGCCGGCGCCCAGTCCAGAGGCGGGTCCTGCAGGACGGGGACGGGCGTTCCTCCCGCGGCGGCAATCGTCCACAGGTCGCGCTGCCCGCCGCCGAGCGGAATCGCCCAGTAAGCGATGCGGCTTCCGTCCGGAGACCAGGCCGGCTGCACGGCATCCCCCTCGAAGATCCGCTGCTTCTTTCCCGTCTTCACCTCGATGACCCACAGCTCGCTGAGCGCCGGGCGGCCGGTGGGATTCGTGAAGTCGGCCGTCTGCACGGCGATTCTCTCGCCATCGGGAGACCAGGCGGGCCGAAAGCCGAAATCACTGAGTCGCAGGACCGACTCGCCCGTCGCGCCCATGACGAAAATCCCACCGCCGTCCCGCTTCGAGCGAAACGCGATCCGCTCTCCATCCGGAGAGAAGGCCGGCTCGATGTCGTCGTCGGGCGAGTCCGCCGTCAGGTTCGAGGCGTTGCTGCCGCCGACCCTCTGCACGTAGATGTCCCAGTTCCCGGAGGCTCTCCCCGCGTAGGCCACCATTTTCCCGTCGGGCGACAGGCTGGGCGTCACCTCTTCGCCCGCCTGATCGGTGACCTTCATCTGCGTTCCCTGCAGTCCGGCGGCGGAGCGGGCGGCCGGCCCGGACCCGCGGGAGCGGGAGAGCACGAAGAAACCGGCGGCCGCCACGGCGGCCACGGCCACGACGAGGCCGCCCGCGATCCAGGAGAGGGTCCGCGAAGGTACGGCCGCGGACGGTGTGGAGGTCGCCTCGATGACGCCTGAGTCCACCTCGCGGCGCAGATCCGCCAGCTGGTTGCGAACATCCTGCGCGCTCTGCGCGCGTTCCTCGGGATCCTTCGCAAGACAATGGCGAATGATCCGGCTCAAGTGCCGTGGCAGCTGAGGGTTCAGGTCGGTCGCCGAGGAGGGAGAATCGCGCAGGATCGACGAGATCATCGAAGCCTGCGTGTCCCCCTGGAAAGGCCGGCGTCCCGTGGCCATCTCGTACAGCACGATGCCGAGCGAGAAGAGATCGGTCCGGAAATCGACCGGCTTTCCTTCGACCTGCTCGGGCGACATGTAAGCCACCGTCCCCAGGATCTGCCCCTGCTCCGTCAGGTGCCGCGTCGGCAGCGCGCTGGCTTCTGCGCCTTTCCGGGGCGCCTCCTCCAGCTTCGCCAGGCCGAAATCGAGGACCTTGAGCCGGCCGTCGGAGCCCACCAGGATGTTGTCGGGCTTCAGGTCGCGATGGACGATGCCGGTCCGGTGCGCCGCCGCGACCGCATCGGCGAGAGGGATCGCCAGGTCGAAGAAGCGTCGCAGGGGAAGGCCGTTCTTCGGAAGAATCTCCGAGAGGGTCTTCCCCTCCACCAGCTCCATGGTGATGAAGTGGATGCCGTCCGCTTCCTCGACCGAATGGACCGTCACGATGTTGGGATGGTTCAGGGCGGCGACCGCCGTGGCTTCCAGCGCGAAGCGGGCCCGGCGGGCCGGATCGCCGGTCACGCCGGAGGGGAGGATCTTCAGGGCCACGCGTCGGTGCAGCTTGAGATCCTCCGCCGCATAGACCTCGCCCATGCCTCCGGCGCCGATCTTCTCGAGGATCTTGTAATGCTTGATCGTCTTGCCGATCATGGCTCCGGCGTCCGGATGAAAGATGCGAAGATTCCCCCCGCTGGCTGGGGATGACGGCGGGTGACGTATTCTACTCCAGCAGGGTCGGGCCTGGGCCGGCGCCAAGGCCCTGGGCGTGTATTTCCTTACCGGCGAGGTCCCTCCCGGGAGTTTCAATGACCGTCCGAAAGATAGGAACCTGGAAGGACGCCCTGCGCCGTCGTCTCGAGGCCGCGGAAAGCATCGTCTTCGCGGGGAGCGGCGAGATTGCCCCGGTTCTGTCGCAGGTGGACGGCTACCTCTACGGTCACGAGGCGGCCTTCTTCTACCGCCTCGCCCGGGAAAGCCCGGGAAGCGGGGCCGTGGTGGAGATCGGCTCGTTTCGCGGCCGCTCGACGCTCTGCTTCGCGCTCGGCCTGCGCCGGCGCGGCGCCGGCCGTGTGTTCGCAGTGGATCCCCATGTCTATCGCACCGAGGCGGAGCTGCGGGAGAATCTGGCCCACTTCGGCGCGGAGGAGTGGGTGAGCGTCGAAGTCGCCCCATCGAGGGAGTATGCGGCTGGTTGGTGCGGCCCGATCCGCATCCTGCTGATCGACGGCGACCATTCCGAGGAGGCGGCCCGCGGGGACCTGGAGGCCTGGCTGCCGCATCTCGAGCCCGGAGGCTTCGTGCTCCTGCACGACTCCACCGATCTCGCGGCCCATCCCGGCCCCCGAAAAGTGGCCGAGGAATCCTTTCGTGCCGGTCCCTGGTTCGACCAAATCGGAACGCTCGGACTGACCACGTGGGGACGCAGGGCCGGAAGCGGTTTAGACTATCGCCCCCGGGTCTTCGGCTCCGGGGTCATGGATCGCGCCCTGCATCTGAAGAGGCGCCTGCGGAAAAGGAGCCGGAACATCTCATGAGCCGGGAAATTCCCGAATCGACGCGGCTCGAGGGGATCCTCGAGCGGGTCGTCTACGCCAACGAGGAGAGCGCCTGGAGCGTGGTACGCCTCACGGTGACGGGGAAGCGCGATCCCGTCACCGCGGTGGGCAACCTTCTGGGAGTGCAGCCGGGCGAGAGTCTGCGGATGTCGGGGCGCTGGGTCCTGGACCGGCGCTTCGGGGAGCAGTTCCGGGTCGAGGCCTTCGAGACGCTAAGGCCCGCGACCGTGGCGGGCATCGAGAAGTACCTCGGCTCCGGGATGGTCCGCGGGCTGGGACCGGTCATCGCCCGGCGCCTGGTGGAGACCTTCGGCGCCGACACGCTGGAAATCATCGACACCCATCCGGAGAGGTTGTCCGAAGTCGAAGGGCTCGGCCCGGTGCGCATCGAGGCGCTGCGCCGCGCCTGGGTCGAGCAGCGCGACGTGCGCGAGTTGATGGTCCTCCTGCAATCGCTCGGTGTGTCGCCGGTCTTCGCCGGCCGCATCAGCCATGCCTACCAGGACGACGCGGTCACGGTCATCAAGGAGGACCCTTACCGACTGGCGCTGGAGATCTACGGTATCGGCTTCAAGACGGCCGATCGGATCGCGCTGGGGCAGGGGATGCCGCGCACCTCCACGCGCCGGGCGCAGGCCGGCCTGCTGCATGTCCTGGAAGAGAGCACCTCGGACGGCCATTCCTTCCTGCCCCGCGGATTGCTCGTTTCGACCGCCGCCAAGCTCCTCGAGGTGGAGGCGGCGATCGTGGAGCAGGCGCTCGCGGAGCTGGTCCCGACGCGCTGCATCGTTCTCGAGCCGGGGGAGGGCGGGGGCCAGGATGCCATCTTCCTCCCCCCGCTGCATACGGCGGAAATCGGAGCCGCGGCCCGGATGCAGGCGTTGCTCGCCACGCCGGTGCGCCCCATCGAGATCGACGTGGACAAGGCGCTCGAATGGTTCGAGGCGCGCCGGCGGATCACCCTGGCGGAGGAGCAGCGCGAGGCGATCCGACGCGCCATGCACAGCAAGGTGCTGGTGATCACCGGCGGCCCGGGGACGGGAAAGACCACCCTGATCAACGGCATCGTCTCGATCCTGGAGAAGAAGGACCGTGTCATCCAGCTCGCCGCCCCGACGGGCCGCGCGGCACGCCGGCTGACTGATCTCACCGGGCGCGACTCGCGCACGCTGCACCGGCTGCTGGAGTTCAGCCCGCGCACCGCGACCTTCGAGAGGAACGCGGCGCGCCCGCTGGAGGTCGACCTCCTGGTGGTGGACGAGGTGTCGATGGTGGACATCACCCTGTTCTTCAACCTGCTCAAGGCGCTGCCCGCGCATTGCCAGCTGCTGCTGGTGGGCGACGTCGATCAGCTCCCCTCCGTCGGCCCCGGCAACGTCCTGCGGGATCTCATCGAATCGGGCGCGGTGCAGGTCTGCCGGCTGACGCAGATCTTCCGGCAGGCGCGGGAGAGCCTCATCATCCTCAATGCCCACCGCATCAACCGCGGCGACATGCCGCTCCTCAAGCCCCCCTCCGAAGAGGGCGATTTCGTCTTCATCGAGCGCGACGACCCGACCGAGGTCCTCGACGCGGTGAAGCGCCTCGTCTCGGAAGAGATTCCCAGGCGCTTCGAGCTCGATCCGATCGACGAGATCCAGGTGCTCACCCCGATGCATCGCGGCGAGGTGGGGGCCACGAACCTGAACCAGGAGCTGGGAGCGCTGCTGAACCGCAGGACGGAGCAGGTGTCGCGCGGCGATCGGACGCTGCGGGCAGGCGACCGGGTGATGCAGATCCGGAACAACTACCAGATCGACGTCTTCAACGGCGACATCGGCCGGATCGAGAGGATGGACCCGGAGAACCGCCAGGTCCAGGTGCGCTTCGACGATCGCGTCATCGCCTACGACAGCGCCGATCTCGACGAGCTGGTCCTGGCCTACGCTTGCTCGATCCACAAGGCGCAGGGGAGCGAGTATCCCTGCGTGGTGATCCCGCTGCATACGCAGCACTACGTGATGCTGCAGCGCAACCTGCTCTACACCGCCGTCACGCGCGGCCGCAAGCTCGTGGTGATCGTGGGAAGCAAGGAAGCACTGGCGCTCGCCGTCGAGAACAGCCACATCGACCGGCGCTACACACGCCTCGCCCGCCGCCTCGCGCCGCTCGCCCAGATCCCTCGAACGTCCCCTTCCCCAAACCTTCCATGAATCAGGAGGAGAATCCGATGTCTCGATCCCTGAAGCCGGGAAGTATCTCTCTCGTAGCGTTGTTCACAGCGGTGCTGTTCGTGTTCGCCTTCAATACCGCCTCCGGCGGTCCGGTGACCAATGACAGTCATGGATCTCCGGAGATAACGGCGCCGGCCAGCTCTCGTACCGCGGATTTCCAGGCTCCAGAAACTCTCGCCTTCCAGGCACTCAACGGCGGAGCCTGCAAAGCGGAGTCTGCGGGCGAAATGTTCTCTGCCAAGCCTCCGGGCCGTCCCAAGACCTGCCGCTGCAGCTGCGGCGCTCCCTGCCAGACGGACGCCGATTGCGGCGGCGCCCTCGGCTCCTGTCGCGTGGGCGTGACCTGCTGCTGATTCCTTGAGAGTTTGAGATTCATCGGCCGGTGAGGAGCCTGGCTGGAGCGGCGCCTCACCGGCGGTCTTCTTCAGAGACAAGCCGGAACTGAACGCTCTGCAGCGGACCATCAAGCCGTTCGGCGGCCGACCCTTATCCCTATCTTCCAGACCAGACGGTGCTCGGAGTCGGGTGGCCCCCAATGCGGCGCCAGGGATTCCGCCAGGATGGGAAGGGGATCGCTGCCCGTGAGCTTCCGGTAGCGGGAGACGGCGGACCAGGTGCCGACGTAGCCGAGCAGGCGCGGCAGGCTCCAGCGAGCTTCGATGAACAATTGGGGGGCTGGAATCTCCTCGAAGGGAAAGGGGATGGTCGTGTATTCGGCATCCACGAGTGCCCGCTCGGGGGGCCAGCATCCTTTGATCGTCTCGTTGTAGAAACGCTCCTGCGCCGCGTCGAGGGCCCGGTCGTCCGGAATCCGCACGGCGGAGTAGCACCAGCATGCCAAGACCCCGTTCTCGACCAGGACGCGCTTCGCCTCGCGGAAGAAGGCGTCGCGATCGAACCAGTGCAGCGCCTGCGCGACGGCGATCAGGTCGATGCTCGAATCGGCCAGCCCGCTCTGCTCCGCCGGCGCCACGAGGTAGGTAACTTTAGGATGGTCGGGCGCCGCGGCCAGCTGCTGCTCGCTCGCGTCGGTGGCGATCACCTGATCGAAGTGCAGCGCCAGATCCAGGCTCGCCTGGCCGTTGCCGGCGGCGCAATCCCACGCAACGCGCCGCTCGGGAGCGATGTCGGCCAGGAAGTTGAACAGCGCTTCCGGATAGCGGGGCCGGAACTCCGAGTAGGCTTCGGAGACTCCGGAGAAGTGATCCTTGAACGACCACATCGGTTCAGGACTCCCGCGACCGCCAGGCCAGATACGCCCAGGCGGCCAGCCCGAGGCCGCTGAGGAGCGGCAGCGCGATCAGGTGCAGCACCATGAAGCGCGAGGAATTGCCGGAGCCGAGCGCGCCGTGCGTCGGTCCCATCATGCCGGTGAACGAGGCGCCCATCACCAGAATCAGGGAGAGCACGACGGTGAGCGCGCCCAGCAGCTCCCGGTTCTCCTGGTCGACCACGCCGCGGCTCACGAAAGTCCCGGTCGCGAAGGGTGCGGCGACCCAGGCGGACATGACCAGGATCTGCGCCAGTCTGCGATGGATGCCCAGCGGCAGCCCGAACAGGCCCGACGCGAGTCCCAGGCTCCAGATCGCCAGCAGGCCCAAAGCCGCCGCCAGCGTCAGGATCGCGCTGGCGCGCGGCAGCCGGGTCGCCAGCACCCATCCGGCCGCGCCGAGCAGGGGAACCAGAAGGAACCTCGAGGCTTCCAGCATCTTGTGTCTAGGTCGAGGTCGAGGAGGCCGGCGGGCTGCTCGCGCGCTGCGAGGCCGCGGCGGGCAACTCCACATACTGCGAGACCAGCGCGGCGATGGCGGCATGATGATCGCTCCACGCCCGCCAGACCTGCGCGGCCCAATCCCGGACGATCCGCGCATGCGCCACCGGCGACCCGGCCGTCGCCACGTCGAAAACCGTCAAGGGCCCGATGAGCTCCGGCGGAGTGAAGTGCGGCCACACCTTCATCTCCGTGGCGAGTCGCTGGAGTTGCGGAGGAACTTTGGTGGGCGCGATTCCCCGCTCCTGCGTCAGATAGAGACCCGCCAGGTGAATGAAGACCGACTTGTCGGGATGGGGACCGCCGGCATGCTGCACGGCGTACGTGTCGACGGTCATCATATGGACCTGGCCGAAGAGGGGCGCGTTCTGGAACTCGGCCCCCAGGACTTCGGTATAGACCGACCAGCACTCGGGTGAAGCGTTGTAATACTGATCGTAGACGGCCTGGCTCCCGGGCATCTCCAGGCCGCATCCGGGACACTTCTTCATGGCTCCCGAATCCCTGCCCTTCCGGGGGTTCGCATGCAAGGCGTCAGGCACTCGAAGGCGGCGGGTACCGACCCCTCCATAAATAGTCCGTGCAAATCCCCCTCCCGACGCGTTTACCTAGTATAGAGGCTCCATCTCCACTTGCGCCCTGAAAGTTCGTCCAGGCGGGACATGAAGGTCCAATTCGCCTAAAAGCTCGCGGCAACCGCCGGATCCGGGTCCTTCGGAAAGGCACCCAAGAGGAGGAGACCATGCGCGGACGGAGCACCGACCTGCGGACCTTCGGGGTCGTTGCCATGGTCCTGATGTTGCTGGCGATCTCCTTCGGGACGTTTGCCTACATCTATATATCCCGCCAAAGGACCTATCTGATTACCCGAAACTTCCGGCTTCTGGGCGCCCAGAGCGACCGGCTCACGCTGATGATCGAGAACTATGCCAATGACGTGCTGGGAAACATGGTGAGCAAGTCCTGGGACGCGTCGAAATCGAAATCGGGAAGCACCTGCAACAAGGAAATGTTCTCGAAGAACCTGAAGGAGCAGCTCGAGCTTGCGCCTGCGCTGAAGCTTGTCGGTGCCCCGAGCCTGGAGCCCCGTCACAAGCAGGAGCCCGGCGTGGTCCTGGCACCGATTCAGGAAGGGGGCCAATTCAGATTGGAATTCCAGTTCACGGGGGCGGCTGGTGATCGCTGTGTCGCGAGCTTCCGAGTCGCGACGGCCCTGGACGAATTGCTGGGCACGATCAACGACCAGCCCTTCGACGATCTGCTCATCGTTGACAACGACACGAAGGTCATCTACCGGCGGGCGAACTCGGGACCCAGGCTCACGCAAATCGGCGTCGTCACGAATGAATCAGGGGAAGAGGTGCCGTACAGCAAGGTCCTGGCCTCGACCGACGTCTACCTCTTGAACCTGGGCGGCGCCCCTTACCGCCTCTTCGTTCAGCCGGTCAGGGTTTCCCTCTCCAAGGGGCGCCCGGAAGCTCCTTCGTCCGAGTCCGTGGTCAATTGGAGCCTGTGCGGATTGGTGCGGAAGGACCGTTTCCGGGCCGAGAGCACGTCGCTCTCGTACACCTTGCTGATCGTCATCCTGTTTCTCTTCATCACGATTACCGCGAGCTGGCCGCTGGTCAAGCTCTGGAGCCTGCAGGCGACCGATCGTCTGGGCATCAGGGACGGCATCTTCATCAGCGCTTCCGTCCTCCTGCTGACCGGCCTGGCAGTCTTCTTCGTTCTCGACATGTGGAGCTACGTGCAATTGCGGGGCAAGCTGGACCTGCAGCTCCAGAGGTTCGCGGAGGAGATGGATAAACACTTTCATCTCGAACTCACGCAGCTGACCGCGATGCTGAACCGCTTCGACCGTTCCTCCTCGGACTTCAAGGAGCAAGAGCAGGAGAGGATTCTCGCGCATCCTCCGGCCTGGCTCGACATCGAGCGCGGCGCCCCTTACTTCGAAGTTCTCACGCTGGTCCACCCGGGGGCGAGGGCGTCGGCGGCAGGTGGCGCCGATAAGAGGGCCGGCAAGCAGTTCGCCAAATGGACGACCGAGCGACGGACCCGCGCGAATATCGACGTCAGCGAGCGGGACTACTTCCGGACCATCGACGAGGAGCGCGGGTGGCCGATGGCCGGAGAAGACAAGCCCTTTTTCCTCGATACCGTCCTGTCGGCGAATACGGGCCGGTCATTGTCGGTCCTATCGAGACCCGGTCCCTGCCGGGGAGGTTGCGTGGAGACCTTGATCCCTCACCTCGTCTCCTTGCGCGATGTCGTGGCTCCGCCCGGGTTCGGCTATGCCATCCTCGACGAGCAGGGACGCCTCCTCTTCCATTCCGACTCGAAGCGGGTGCTCGTCGAGGACTTCTTCGCCGAGTGCGACCAGAGCCGCGCCCTGCGGGCCAGGGTGAGCGCGCGGGCGGCCGATTGGGTCGACGTGTCCTATACAGGGCGCGGACACCGTCTGTATGTCACTCCGATGAAGGACGTGCCCTGGACCCTCGTCACATTCCGCGACAAGGAGATCGAGTGCACCGCGAACCTGGAGCTTCTCTCCGCCTCGATCATTCTCTACCTTCTGTACGCATGCCTCCTCCTGCTGCCGGCTCTCATCCTATGCTTCTCGGGCCCCGAGTGGATGTGGCACGACGCACGGCGCGCGCCGGCGGAGCGGCAGCTGCTGGCGGCCAACCTCGTGCTCATCCTGATCTGCGCGAGCCGGCTGTTCACGACGGTTCATCACCACATTCCCCTCATGGCATTCGCACTGCCGCCGTTTGCGCTCCTGCTGAATTGCGTCAGGTTGAAGGCCGAGACGGATTCCGCGTGGCGGCGAGCACCCTACTTCGCGGCCCTGACGGCCCTCCCCATGGTGCTCCTTGCGCTCGGTATCCTGGAGCGGCTCCAGGCCCATCGGGAGCCGCAACGGGACGGGATCCTGGCCGTGACGATTCTACAAGGCGTCGTCATGGGCGCATGCGTTCCGCTGGTCGCCTTCCCGCGCAGGCTCATCCGATGGCCTCGCATCGGCTCACTGAGAGGATCCTTCCCCTGGCCGAGCTCCCTGACGACCTACGTCCTGCTCGCCGTTTCTCTGGTCGTTCTCCTCAGTGTGGTGCCCGCGATCGGCTGTTTCCGGGCGACCCATGACACGGAGATGGAAGTACTCGTCAAGCACGGACAGCTCGGATTGGCGCGCGCCATCGCCGAGCGCAGGGAGAGAGTCAACCAGTACTATCGAGACATCCCGGCGACTCCTTCCTTCGTGGCGCATCGGCTGCAGGACAACACCGACCTTTATTATGGATTCTTCTTCAATACCACGGTTCTCCCTCCCCGAAATGACACGCCCCGCTGCACCTCCAGCAAGCACCGATTCGAGGAGGCCTCCCGGGGACATCTGTTCGACGAGGTTCTCGAGGTGATTCGGCCCCTCTACAACGAGTTTTCGGTGCAGACGCACAATCTCCTGCATGACTCCTCGGATGACTGCACGCGCCAATGGATTGTCGGTCCGGGCCACGTGTCCCTCGTGAAGGGACCCGGCGGGGCGGGGGATCATCTCCCCCTGGGATCCGAGGTGCCTCTCCTGTCGTTGCCGACCACGGCGCCGGGATGGCTTGGAGTGTTGCTGGGGTTCGCTCTCCTGCCCGTGCTTCTCTACCTGCTGGTGCGCTCGGTGCTGCGCAAGCTGTTCTGCATCGACCTGTCGCTCCCTTCGGCCCGACCTGCTGAGAACAGGGTCCTGGGCGAAGTCCAGGTGAATACCCTGGTGCTCGGCCCGCCGCTTTCTGGAAAGAGCCGGCTTATCGCGGGGCCCGAGTTCCAGCGGATCGACATTCGCCAGGTCGAGGCGGCGGGGAAATGGGACGAGACGCTGGCGCAGCTGGCGCCGCAGTCCGGGAAGGTCGTGGCCATCGACCACTTCGAGACGCTGCAGGACGATCCGGCTCGCAACCGCTGGAAGATGCGGCTGCTGGAACAGCTTCTCCTCATGAAGTGCCGCATCGTGGTCTGCTCGGCTGCCGACCCCATGAGCTTTCCGGTTGGCGGCGCCGAGGATGAAGCGAAGCCCGGCAAGGGAAACGAGCCGAGCCCGCGCAAGAGCCGGGAGCGGATTGACGCCGCGAGCCTGGATTGTTGGGCGCGGGTCTGGAGCACCTTCAGCCGAAGGTTCAATGCAACCGAGGACGAATCGGACGGCGTTTCGAGGGAGCGGCTGCAGGAGGCGATTGAGCGAGCGAAGCTACGCGCAGAGGCTGCCGTGGCGCTGCGGCTGGAATGCAGCCCAACCGCCACGCTGCGCCGCGTTGGAATGGATATCCTGTCTCTGCCTGTCGACGGACTCTCGAGCAAGGATCAGGTGATTGGCGAGGTCCTCGGGCGGGCGCAGGCCTACTACCGCTCCCTCTGGGCGACCTGCTCGGTGGAGGAAAAGCTGGCCTTGTTCGACCTCGCCGACGACCCGTTCATCAACGCCAGGCCTTCGGTGATTCGCAGCCTGTGGGAAAAGGGGCTGATCGCGCGCAACCCGGCCTTGAAAGCCATGAACGAGAGCTTCGCCAGGTACGTGATCCTTCTCGGACGCGGCGAGGGGATCGGCGGGATGCGCAAGGCGGCCTGGCAGCCCTGGCACACGATCCGCGGAACCAGCGTGGCTGCGGCCATCGTCGTGGCCTTCGTGTTCTTCCTCACGCAGCCTCAGTTTCTCAACCTATCGACCGCGTTCATCGGCGCGGTGAGCGCCAGCATACCTGCCGCACTGAAAATGTTTGAGCTGATCCGGGGAAGACGGGCCCAGTCTTAAGGGCGGGCGGCGCAGGGTCCCGCGAAGAGCCGGTCGGGGTAACGGGGTCTCGGCTCCCGTGGCTAGACTGCGAAGCGCTCGGGGTTCCAGGCGAGGCCGAGATCCGATGGAGAGGCGATGTAGCCGAGGAGCGCCGAGGCCGCCACCACCTGCGGGCTCGCCAGGTACCCTTCTCCTCCGACTCCCATCCGGTTCTGCCAGTTGCGATTGAAGCTGGTGACGGCGCGCTGCCCTTTGGTCAGGGCGTCGGGGCCCTGTCCGAAGCAGGGACCGCACCAAGATTCCCGGATGACTCCGCCGACGCTGCGGAAGACTTCACCGATCGACTCTCCTGCCAGCCGCGCCTCCGGCATCTCGATCCGCTTCTTGACCAGTCCGCTGCCCGGGAAGATGACGAATTCCGTCTTTCCCGCGATGCGGCTCGCGCCGGCATCGCGCGCCGCACGCAGGACGAGCGCCGCGCCGAGCAGATCTTCATAGCCGCCGTTGGTGCACGACCCGATGAGCGCCTTGTCGAAGGTGATCCGCTCTTTCGCGATCTCTTCCGCCGGGAAGGCGTTGCCCGGAGAGTAGGGCTTGGCCACCATCGGCACCACGTCCTGAAGCTTCAACGTCTCATCAACTTCGTACCGCGCCTCCGCGCCCGGCTGGACCTGCGGATAGGGCAACGAGATGCCGCGCTCCGCGAACCACCGGGTGGTGATCTCGTCCTGGGCGAAGATGCCGTTCTGCGCTTCTCCCTCGGCCATCATGTTGGCGATGGTGTTGCGGAACGGGATCGGCAGCTGACGATCGGCGTCGACGAACTCCACGCACATGCCGCGCGATTGCGCCGCGCCCCAGCGCCGCAGCAGCTCCAGCACCACGTCCTTGCCGTTCACCCAGGGCTGCAGCTTTCCCGCGAAGACCACGCGCCGCTGCGCCGCGAGCGTGAAGTAAATCGCCCCCGTGGCCCAGCCGTAGCCCAGCGTCGTGCTGCCGACTCCGAGTCCCACCGCGCCATAGGCGCCATAGGCTCGGCTGTGGGAATCGGCGCCGGGATAGAAGCCCCCCGGGACGATGAGCCCCTGCTCGGGGAAATAGAAATGGAATATCCCGTCGCCCGGCGTGGCGAAATAAGGAGACTCGATGCCGTGCACCTTGGCGAACTGGCGCGAGATCGAGGTCTGCCTCTCGTCCGCTTCCTTGCCGGTGAAGACGAAGTGGTCGCTGGCGAAAGCGGCACGCCGCGGGAAGATCGTGTTCCCCCCGGTAATCCGGTTGAAGGTGTAGATCGAAAAGGGACCGGTGCCGTCCGAGGCGGGGAGCAGGTCGGCGTAGACCCGCAGCGTCTCGCCCGGGGCGACACGCGCCGTCTTGTCGACGCGGTGGGCCCAGACGATCTGCTCGGTCGAGGTCATGCGCCGCGCCTCGCGCTCCGGCGGGAACCCGATCGCGGGCGGATTGCGCAGCGATTCAAGGAAATCGCGCCGGCCGACGGCGAAGATGCCGCCGCCGCGCCGGATCTCCTCCTCCCGCGCCGTGAGCGGCTTGACCGTGTACTGCCTCCCCTGGGTCACATTCGCCAGCTCGCGGCTGTGAGTGTCGAATCGGAACTCGTCGCCATCGCGCGCGTCGGCGACCGCCTCGGGCGATTGGACGACCTCCAGCCCCAGGTTCAAGGCGTTGCGCCGGAAGATGTCCCCCATGTTGTTGCCGCAGACGATCACCATCTCCAGCCCGGCCGCTTCCGCCACCCCCTTGAGCCCCGCCGGCGACATCTCACGCGACGAGCCGATGGCAAAGCGATCCCCGGCGATCAAGAAGTTCTCTCCGCGCCGCACCCGCTCTCCGAAATCGGGCATCAGGTAGCGGAACGAACCCGCCTTCCAGCGCTCGTCGAGCGTGTCGAGGCTCTCGGAGACGCAGTCGGCCGCGGGCGTGATCTGATCGGTGTCGATCGCGTCGAGCTTCTTGCCCGGATTCCTGGGATCGAAGAAGACAAGGGCCTTGCCGGTGATGACATGGCCGGCGTCGGCGCGGGTCTTTTCCGGTGCCGCCGCTGCTTCTGCTTTTTCGAGGGTCATTCCAGGCTTGAGCTTGGGGGGTTCGATCGGGCCCATTCCTTCATTCTCCCGTCGCGTCGCGCGCAATAGGCCTCCAATCTTATCAGAGACGCCCGGCTGTGAAGCCTTTCCGGCCGCGTCCGGCCCCTCCGACAGCCTCCTCCCGCAAGGGTTGACAGCCCCCGGCGGGCGGCTTAGCGTTGCGGTCGGTCATTCCCCGAGAGGGTTTACTTGCCCGCACGAAGAGCATTGTCGCGAATCGCCTGGATCCTGGTCGTATTCCCTATCACGCTGCTGCTTCTCGAATTGTGCCTGCGCCTCTTCCCGTCGCTCATCCCGCCTTTTCTGCTCGTCGACTTCAATCCCGCCGCCCGCGAGCAGATTGCGGCGCGCCTCGGATTTCCCACGGAGGCGACGGTGCGCTTCCTGGAGCGCACGGATGGCGGACCTCCCCGGAAGATGCGTCTCTTCCGTCCGCGCGCAAAAGTGACGCTCGACGTGCCGGACGATCATTTCGTCCACACGGTCGTCATGGACGAGGAGGGTTTCTGCAACGGCAGGTGGAGCAGCGCGGCGCAGCCGCGGCAGCGCGAGCTGGTGGCCCTGGGAGATTCGTTCACCTGGTGCACGGGAGTGGAGCCCGACCGGAGCTGGCCGGCCCTGGTCGCCTCGCGGCTCGACGCTTCGGCAATCAACCTGGGAAGCCCCGGGATCGGCCTCTACGAGCACCTCGAGATCCTCAGGCGCTTCGGATTGGCTCGACAGCCACGCGTCGTGATCCTCAACTATTACGAAGGCAACGATCTGCGGGACGCCCAGAGCTTCCAGCAATATCGCCAGGCGGTGGGAGCCGGCGCCGGCGCCCCGGCGCGGCGTGCCCTGAAAGGGCGCCCCCTGGGGAGGACCAGCTATGCCTACAACCTGGTGGTGGTCGGATCGCGGGCGATCCATCATGGAATCAGGAGGATACTGTACCGCGTGGCGGGGATCCCGACCGGGGAGGAGCCGCCGCCCGATTTTCACTATCGCTTGCGCTTGCCCGGCGGAGACATACCTTTTAATACAGGCAACGTGGACCAGGACGAGGTCAGGGCGGCGCGTGCTTTGCGATCGGGAGATCTCGATCCCGTAATCCTGACCGCGGCGCTCGAGGAGTTCATGAGGCTGTCCCGGGAGCACCGCTTCGTGCCGATTGTCGCCTACACTCCTTCGGCCTATACCGCCTACGAGGGACAGATCGACTTCCAGGATCCGGAGCTGGCGGAGCTGATGCCCTGGTTCAGCCGGCGCCAGCGCGAGTACCTTGCGACGAAAGCGGAGGAGATGGGCTTCGCCTTCGTCGATCTCACTCCGGAATTTCAGCGCGCCGCGCGCGATTCTGGAAACGAGGAGCTTCTGTTCTTTCCCGGAGTGTTGCACCTGACCGCCCGCGGCCACGAAGTCGCGGCCGCGGCGCTGGCCGCGGCCCTGCGGGGGCCCGCGGCGGGTGGTACAATGACGGCCGGCTCGTCGCAGCCCGCGTTCCCCCCGCCCGCCGGAAAGGATCGACCGTGAGCCAGAATCCCGAGAAGGTCATCACCGCGAGCGAGAGGGAAGCGCGCCGCGTCGCCGAGGAGGCGCGCGAAGCGGAATGGCGCCAGCCCAGCTTCCTGAAGGAGCTGTTCCTGGGCAGTTTCCGCCTTGATCTGGTGCATCCCTTCCCCGGGGTCGGCGAGGCGCCCCGCCCCGAGTTCCAGGAATTCTTCCAGCGCATGGAGCGCTTCCTGCAGGAAAGCGTGGATCCCGATCGGATCGATCGCGAAGGGCAGATCCCTCCCGAGGTGGTCCATGGGCTGAAGGCGATGGGGGCCTTCGGCATGAAGATCCCGAAGGAATACGGCGGTCTTGGCTTCTCGCAGGTGGAGTACTGCCGCGTCATGCAGCTGGTGACGAGCCACGACGGCAGCGTCACGGCGCTGCTGTCTGCGCACCAGTCGATCGGCGTCCCGCAGCCGCTCAAGATCTTCGGGACCCCGGAGCAAAAGAAGAAATACCTGCCGCGCTGCGCCGCCGGCGCGATCTCCGCCTTCGCCCTGACCGAGCCAGACGTCGGATCGGATCCGGCGAACGTCGCTACCACCGCCACGCGCAGCCCCGATGGCTCGGGCTACATCCTGGACGGCGAGAAGCTCTGGTGCACCAACGGCACGGTCGCCGAGCTGCTGGTGGTGATGGCGCGCCACCCCGACACGCGCAAGATTTCCGCTTTCATCGTCGAGACCGCCTGGCCGGGAGTCGAGGTCACCCACCGCTGCCATTTCATGGGCCTCAACGCCATTGAGAACGCCGTCATCCGCCTGCGTAACGTGCGCGTTCCGAAAGAGAACCTCCTGTGGGCGGAAGGACGCGGTCTGAAGCTGGCGCTGGTGACGTTGAACACCGGTCGCTTGACGCTTCCCGCCTCGGTCGCGGGAATCGGCAAAGTCTGCCTGGAGATCTGCCGCGACTGGGCCGGCAAGCGGGTGCAGTGGGGCCAGCCGGTCGGCAAGCACGAGGCGATCGGGCAGATTCTGGCCGACATGGCCGCCGGCACTTTCGCGATGGAATCGGTCTCCGAGCTGGCATCCCAGATGGCCGACAAGGGGGAGCAGGACATCCGGCTGGAAGCGGCCGTGGCCAAGATGTGGAATACCGAGACCGCCTGGAAGATCGCCGACCAGACGGTGCAGGTGCGCGGCGGGCGCGGCTACGAGAAAGCCGATTCCCTGCGCGACCGCGGCGAATCTCCCGTGCCGGTGGAGCGCATCCTGCGCGATTGCCGCATCAATCTGATATTCGAGGGATCGAGCGAGATCATGCGCCTGTTCATCGCGCGCGAGGCGGTCGACCGGCACCTGGCGGTCGCCGGCGCGCTGGTGGATCCCAAGGTCCCGGCGGGAAAGAAGCTGGCCGCGCTGCCGGGGGTGATCGCCTTCTATGCCGTCTGGTATCCGACGCGCTGGCTGGGATGGGGTCGGTGGCCTCGCTTCAGCGAGTTCGGCCCTCTCGCCGGGCACGTGCGCTTCGTGGAGCGCACCAGCCGGCGCCTGGCGCGCAACCTGTTCCACGCCATGATGGTCTACGGCGGCAAGCTGGAGAAGAAGCAGGCGCTGCTGTTCCGCGGCGTCGAGATCGGCGCCGACCTGTTCGCCATGATCGCCGCCGTGTCGCGCGCCCAGGCGATGCGCCGCGCCGGGGTGCCGGGTGGGGCCGAAGCGGTGGAGCTGGCCGATCTCTGCTGCCGCAACCTGCGGCGCCGTATCGCCGGCGGCTTCCGGGCCATCTGGCACAACGAGGATGCCGTCAAATACGGCGTCTCGCGCCGCGTCCTGGAAGGACGGCACCGGTGGATGGAGCAGGGAATCATCCACCCCCCCGAGACCGGGACGACCCGGCGGGTGGAGCGGGTCCCCGAGGAAGCCGCCCGCCGCTGAAAAAAATTTTCGCACAAAAGTTTTGCATTCCTAAACCGAAGTTTGTATATTCCTAACATCTCGATTCGGTCGGACAGGAATGGGGCCGGCATGAGCGACGTAGTCGACGACTACCTCAAGGCGATCTACCAGCTGGGGCGCGAGAAGCGTCCGGTCGGCACCTCGGCCATCGCGCGGCGGCTGGGAGTCGCCGAAGCCTCCGTGACCGGCATGATCCGCAAGCTGGCCGACCGCAAGCTGCTGCGCCACACCCCCTATCGCGGTGTGCGCCTGACCCCCGAAGGGGAGGCGGCGGCGCGCCGCATGGTACGCAAGCACCGCCTCTGGGAGCTGTTCCTGGTCGAGCACCTGAAATTCGGCTGGGAGGAGGTGCACCGGCACGCCGAGCGGCTGGAGCATGCCACCGACGATGAGCTCGAGCGCCGGCTGTTCGAGATGCTGGGCCGTCCGTCGCGCGATCCGCACGGCGATCCGATTCCGGCGCTGCACGGCCCCTCCGCCGATGACACGCCTCCGGTCCGCCTCGCGACGATGAAAGAAGGAGCGCGCGGCGAGATCCTGCGCTGCCTCGATCAGGACGCAGAGCTGCTGGAGCATCTGCGCGGCATGGGGATCGAGCCGGGCCGCCGCTTCCGCATCTCCGGCGTGGCGCCTTTCGGCGGGCCCATCAGCCTGGTCCTGGGACGACGGCGGGTGCAGATCGGCCCGGTGGTGGCCTCCGCCCTCGAGGTAAGGGAGATGAGGAAGACGGGATGAGCACTGAAGCCCGCGCCCTGCCGACCCGTTCCCTCGAGGAAGTCCACTCCTCCGTCTTCGTCGACCACACCAGCTTCTGGCGCCGCCTGTTCGCCTTCGCGGGACCGGCGTATCTGGTCAGCGTCGGCTACATGGATCCCGGCAACTGGGCCACCGACATCGAGGGAGGGGCCCGGTTCGGCTACGAGCTGATCTGGATCCTGCTGATGTCGAACGCCATGGCCGTCCTGCTGCAGACGCTGTCGGCGCGCATGGGGCTGGCTTCGGGCATGGACCTGGCGCAGGCGAGCCGGGCCTCCTTCGAGCGGCCGGTGGGGTTCGCGCTCTGGATTCTGTGCGAGGTGGCGATCGCCGCCTGCGATCTGGCGGAAGTGCTCGGGACGATCATCGGCCTGAACTTGTTGTTCGGCATTCCCCTGATGTGGGGCTGCTTCATCACCCTGCTCGATACCTTCCTGCTCCTGGCCATCCAGAGGCTGGGCATCCGCAAGATGGAAGCCTTCATTTTGACACTGGTCCTGACGATCGGCGGCTGCTTCCTGCTGGAGATCCTGCTGTCGCATCCGCAGTGGGGCTCGGTGCTGCAGGGCTTCGTCCCCAAGCTGTCGGGCTCCAACCCTTACGTCTTCTCGCACCCCGAGGCGCTGTTCGTGGCCATCGGCATCCTCGGGGCGACCGTCATGCCGCACAACCTCTACCTGCACTCGGCGCTGGTGCAGTCGCGCAAGATCGGCCGCAACCCGGAGGCGATCCGGCGGGCCTGCAAGTACAACCTGATCGACACGACGGTGGCGCTCAACGCGGCGTTCTTCGTCAACGCCGCGATTCTGGTGATGTCGGCGGCGACCTTCTACACGCGCGGCATCGAGGTGACCGAGATCCAGCAGGCCCACACGCTGCTGGCGCCGCTGCTGGGGACCGCCGTGGCTTCCACGGCCTTCGCCATCGCCCTGCTCTGCTCGGGGCAGAGCTCGACGCTGACCGGCACGCTGGCGGGACAGATCGTCATGGAAGGGTTCCTGCAGATCCGCCTCAAGCCCTGGGTTCGGCGGCTGATTACCCGCTCCATCGCGCTGATCCCGGCGGTCATCGTCATCGCCATCACCGGCGAGAGCGGTACCTACAAGCTGCTCATCGTCAGCCAGGTGATCCTGAGCCTGCAGCTCCCCTTCGCCATCATTCCTCTGATCCAGGTCACCAGCGACCGCAAGCGCATGGGAGAGTTCGTCAGCGCGCGCTGGGTGCGCGTCCTGGCGTGGATCTCAGCCGCCATCATCATCGCGCTCAACACCAAGCTGGTCTACGACCTGCTGGTGGAATGGATGGCACTGCCGCCGCCGGCCTCCACCTGGACGAAATTCGTCGCCCTGCCGATCGTCGTTGCCTGCCTGGGGCTGCTCCTCTACATCACGGTGCGTCCCTTCCTGCCCGGCCGCCGCGCGACGGGCGTGCCTGTTCCCCTGGAGGCCTCGGAAGTGCTCAGCGGCCTCGTCGTCCCGCAGGTAAAGGCCGCCGGACTGGCGCTGGATCGCTCGGTCAACGACAAGGGAGTCCTCGCCTACGCCTTCGGCCTGGTGCGGGATCCCAGCACGGAGCTGGTGCTCATCCACGTCCTGGAAGGGGTCGGCGCGCAAGTCTACGGCAGTGACGCCGAAGGGAAGGATGCCGCGGAGGCGCGGCGCTATCTCGACTCGCTCGTGGCCGATCTGCAGCTGCGCGGCATCCGGGCCCGCTCCATCCTGGGCTACGGAGTTCCCTCCAACGCTCTTGTGGAGATCGCCAAGCAGAACAAGCTCGATCTTCTGATCCTGGGCGGTCACGGCCATCGCCTGCTGGGCGACATGATGAAAGGCCAGACGATCTCCTCCGTCCGGCACGCCGTCACCATTCCGGTGGTCACGATCCGCCAGCCTCAGGGCAGCGAACCCTCCGTCCCCTAGATCCTTTATGATCCCGGCTGTACCCGAGGTGGAGGCTCCGTGGAACCCATTCCTCCCGAGCCGACGACCGGCACGCCCAAAGGCTATGTCTCCGACGAAGCCAAAGGGCGCTTCACCCTGCTCGCAGGGATCATCGGTTTCGTCTTCTTCCTGGTCCAGGCGGTCATCCCCTTCCTCCTGATGATGGCAATCCAGTGGACGATGCTTGGGTCCCGGAACATCTCGCCCCAGGTCTGGAACGCGGTCCTCTGGGACGGCGCCATCTGGTACGTGGAGGAGTCGCTCCCGAGGAGGGTGGCGTCAAGGCAGGAAGCCATGCTGCAGCGCGTCGATCCCTTTGATCCTTC
>DASTZC010000117.1 GCA_035764505.1 Candidatus Polarisedimenticolia bacterium | reverse complement strand
CACATCCTGTCCTTCAAACGCCCCCGTTCGGCCATCCCGCGCCCTGTAACTGGTCTTGTGCATCCAGTGCGTGTGTGACTGACCCCGCCTGCGTTGGGGCGGCTCCGGTGCGAACGAAAAAGTGTCTTGTGGTCGGTGCCGGACTCCATCGTCCATAACGAGCGCTGGACTTCGAGTTTTGAAGCTCGACACCACAAGCGATCTTTTTCGACCGTAGCACGGTCGCAGCTATCGCGAGGAGTTGTTTTCCATTCCCGGGTTCGTGTTTTGCAGCCGGAAGGTTTCTTATGGCCTGGAAGGAAAGCTCTCGAACGAACCCGCGAAAGATCGAAATATGCTGAAAGCAATAAATGAGTGAACACTAGCGCAATTACTTCCAAATCCGGTGAAGACACCCAGGCCCCAGCACCCAGCTCGTGCCGATGGGACCGTCACTCCGGAGGGGTAGGAAGGGCGGCGGCAGCTTCTGTCGGCGTCGGCTCGTGCCCGTCGTACGACATCAGCTGGGGCCATTTCCAGACAACCAGTCCCAATCCCACGATGCAGCCGATTCCGCCGGTGATGATGGCGATGGGGGCGCCCACGATCTGGGCCACCGCTCCCGCCTCCATCTCGCCCAGCTGCGGCCCTCCCTGGAAGAAGATCTGATTGATGCTCGTCATCCGGCCCCGGATGTGATCCGGCGTATTGATCTGCCGGATCGTGTTGCGGATGATGGTGCTGACGGAATCGGCCGCCCCGACGACCGCCAGCACGACCCACGCCAGCACGAACGATCGCGCCAGCCCGAAGCCGATCGTCGCCGCCCCGAAGACGAGCACCGATCCCAGGAAGAGAGCCCCCTGACGGCGCAGCGCCTGCACCTGCGAAATGATCAGGGCGGCCACCACGGCCCCGACCGATTGCGCGGCCGAGAGCCACCCGTATCCCACCACGCCCACCTGCAGGATGTCGCGCGCAATGATTGGCATGAGGGTGTTGGCCGAGGCGAAGAAGGTCGCCACGAAATCCAGCAGCATGGAGCCCAGGATGATCGGGCGGGCCACGATGAAGTGCATCCCCTCGCGAATCGCCGTCCAGCTCACGCCGTTGGCACGCTCCGAGCGCTTCTGCGGCACCTCCCCGATCAGCGCCAGCGCCAGGACGACGGCCAGGAACGAGGCGGCGTTGATGTAATAGGCGCCCTGCAATCCGGCGAAGACGATGACGAAGCCGCACAGCGCGGGTCCGATCACGGCGCCCGCCTGGAAGGCGATGGAGGTCAGGCTGAAGGCGTTGGCCAGGTCGCGTGCCGGCACCAGGTTCGGGATGAGCGCCTGGCGGGCCGGCAGCTCGAAGGCCAGGGCCGTCGCCTGCAGCGCCGTCAGGGCGTAGATCTGCCCCAGGCCGATATGGCCGAACTGCGTGAGCAGGCCCAAGGTGAGCGCGATGAGCGCCGCCGAGATCTGGGTGATGAACAGGATCCGCCGGCGATTGTAGGAATCGGCGAAGGCGCCGCCGACCAGGGAAAAGATGATGACCGGGAGGATGCGCGCCAATCCGATGCCCCCGAGGGCAATCGGGTGGTGCGTCATCGTGCGGACATGCCAGAACAACGCCCAGAGCTGCATCTGGGACCCGGCGATGGAGATGAACTGCCCGAGCCACAGGAGGAAGAAGCCCCGGTGCTTCAAGGCCGGGGGTATCCGCAGGCGGATCATTCAGCGTTGCCTCGCGAGGCTCGAGCATGAGCAGCTGCATCGACCGGGCCGTCCGTGTCCGTCCGGCCCGGAGCCTGCGGATTGTACCAAGACCTGCGCTTCATAATAGGATGCGCCGATGAGCCCGCGGCTCCGGCGCAATCCAACCCTCCTTGCCATCGTCATCTGCATCGCCGTGGCGGTCCTCTGGCTGGCCAGCGGGCCTAGCTTCAATCCGCAGCCCTTTGGAAACGTGGCCTTCCAGAAGCGCGCCCAATCGGCCGCCGAGGGAGGCGTGACGGTCAGCGTCGTAGCCCTGACCCCGGAAGAGGCCAAAGGCGCCGTGGGCTTCGAGACGGCCGGCGACGACGTCCAGCCGGTCTGGATCGAGGTGACCAACCGCGAGGCGATCCGCTACTTCATCCCCCCCATCACCGTCGACGGCGATTACTACTCACCTCTGGAGGTAGCCTGGAAGGGCCACGGCTGGTTCGCGGGCGACCGCAACTCCCGCATCGACGCGCACCTCCTCGGCATCGCGCTCCCCACCCACGTCGAGCCGGGCGCCAGCGTCACGGGCTTCGTGTTCACCAGCCTGGACGAGGGGATTAAGTACATCAGCCTGGAGCTGATCGGTGCCGGCCAGCAGCAGGTGCGCCGCTTTTCGTTCCTGGCGCCCATCTCCGGCATCAAGACCGACTATCAGGAGGTGAATTGGGACGCGCTGTACAAGCCCGGCGAGATCAGCGACCTGGACGAAGCCGGCCTGCGCGCCTCGCTGGAGAAGCTGCCCTGCTGCACCAAGGGAGGGGACAAGACGACAGACGGCGACCCGCTCAACATCGTGATGGTGGGCGCGCGATCGTCCGTGTTCCCGCCGCTGGTCCGGCGCGGCTGGCACGTCACGGAGACCACCACCGTCGGCACGTCGTGGGACACAATCGTCTCGTCGGTGTTCGGGACCACCTACCGCTACGCGCCGGTGTCGTCCCTGTACCTGTTCGGCCGGCACCAGGACATCGCCCTGCAGAAGCCGCGCTCCGACGTCAACCAGCGCAACCACATGCGCTTGTGGCTGGCGCCGGTCACCACCGGAGGCGTGCCGGTCTGGGTCGGGCAAATCAGCCGAGACATCGGCGTGCGCCTGACCCGCAAGACGGTTACCACCCACAAGGTCGACCCGCAGATGGACGAGTCGCGCTGGTACCTGGTCCAGGACATGTTCTTCTCCCAGGGCCTGGAGCGCTTCGCCCTGGCCGGCGGCGTGGGCGCCTGCACCCCCCAAGCACCGCGCACCAACTTCACCGGCGATCCCTACTTCACCGACGGCTTCCGCGCCGTCATGTGGATGTCCGGCACCCCGGTCACCTACCAGAGGATCGAATTCGTGCCCTGGGAGTCGCCGCAGGCTCCGCGGTCGGAATAAATCCCGGGCGGGCCGAGCTCTTTACCTCCA
>DASTZC010000116.1 GCA_035764505.1 Candidatus Polarisedimenticolia bacterium | reverse complement strand
GGTGACCGGCGAGCTCTTTTCGCTGGGGGAAAGGGTGCCGGTCCCCAGCTTCCGGGACGAGACCTTCAAGTTGTCGGGAATCACGCTGGCGGCGCAGCTCCGGGAAGGCCCCTCCACCGGGGACCCTCCCTTCCTGGTCGGAAGGCTTCTGGTGATCCCCAAGATGGAGCCGGTCTACAAGGCCGGCTCGGAGCTGGCTTATTATTTCCAGGTGTATCACGCCGCCACGGATCCGCAGAGCGGAGAGGCGCGCCTGGATCTGTCCTATCGCTTCCTGGTGGCGGAAAAAGTCCAGAAGTCGGGAGAGTTGACCTTCACCCCGCTGGGAAGGCCGCTGACATTTACCGACCAGCCCGGCCTGGTTCATGGCTATTCATTTCCTCTCACCGGCTGGCCGGCCGGCGATTTCAAGCTCCAGGTCACGGCGACGGATCGCGTCACGGGACGCCAGGCCGACTCCGAAGTCCGCTTCTCGGTGCGCTGAGATGGAGCCCTCGCCCTCCCCTGGATTGCTCCTGCTCGTGGAGACCCTGCGGTCGCAGGGCTCCGGCAGCATCACGGTGCGCGGCGCGAGCATGAACCCGACGCTGCGGGATGGATGGCGCCTTCAAGTGCAGGCGATGCCGGGCAGCGACCTGCAGGTCGGTGAAATCGGGGTCTTCCTGCACGGCGGCAGCCTGACCATCCATCGTCTCGTCTGGCGCAACCGGCTCGATGGGAAGGAATCCCTGGTGTTCCAGGGGGACAACAACGCCGTGCGCGAAACCGTCCCCCCGGAAGCGGTCCTGGGGCGGGTGCAAACCGCCGAGGCGCGGCGCGAAGACGGGACTTTTTCCTCCCGTTTCGCCGTAGGGTCCGATTCCCGCGCCACCTTCTACCGGCTGGTGCATCGATCGCACGGCTATCTGTCCCGGTACTTCCCGGGCCTGCGTATTCCCCCGCCCGGGGCTCCACAGGCGACTCCCTACCGGCTGCTGCGAGCCGTCTTCCGCTCTCTGGAGGGGATCATCTCCCCCCGCCCCCGGCGCTAAGCTACGATCCTGTCATCGCTTATTTCAAATCCTTGACCCCGCCCGCTTCCTACCTATATTAACCCCTTGGATTTCAGTGGATTGTGTCAAATTATGTCACCTGGTTCGCCAGCCTCCCGAGCCCGCGCCACCCGGTTCTCGCCCCCGGGAGACCCGTTCTATCGCCATCTCTTCTCCAGCCTGCGCTGCGGCAGCATCACCATCGACCGGGAGGGACGCATCACCAGCATCAACGACCTGGCGCGCCGGATCCTGGAGATTGTCGAGCCCGACCTCCTGGGCGCACCCTGCACGACGGCGCTGAAGAACCACCCGAAGCTGGCCTCGATCTTTCTCGAGGCGTTCCGCATGAAGAACCAGCCCAACCGTGCCGAGATGGAGATTCGCCTCAAAGATGAGCGCAAGCAGACCATCGGCTTCTCGATGCCTCTGATCCGGGACGACGCGGGCAAGGTGCTGGGTGCGGCCCTGCTGTTCCGCGATCTCACCCAGATCGAGCACCATCAGGAGCAGGAGCAGCTCAAGGAGCGCCTGGCGGCGCTCGGGCAGATGGCCGCCGGTATGGCGCACGAGATCCGCAATCCCCTGGGAGGGATCGAGGTCACGGCGTCGCTGCTGCGCCGCCGTCTTGCCAGCCGCCCCGAGGAGATGGCGCTGCTCGATCGGATCATTGGCGAGGTGAAGCGCCTCAACCGCACCGTCGTCGACTCCCTGGAATACGTCCGGCCGCTGCACCTGGAGCTGAGGCCCTCCTCCCTCTCGGAGGTGGTGACCGAGGCGCTGAACAGCGCCATGGCCTTCCAGGAGGGAAAGACGATCTCCCTCAGCCTGGACCTGGATTCCTCCCTGCCCAGCCTCTGGATCGACCCCGATCGGATTCGCGACGCGGTCGGCAACCTGATCCGGAATTCCTTCGAGGCGATTCCGATGGCGGGCAGCGTCCGGGTGGAGACCCGGCGCGAGGCCCTGCCGGCTTCCCTGAGGACCGACCTGGGAAACGCCGCCGATCCGGCGGCTCCCGGCGCCTTCGACGCCTACGCCGTGATCCGCATCACCGACACCGGCAAGGGAATTCCGGAGGAGGTGCACGACCGTCTGTTCTATCCCTTCTTCACCACCAAGCAGACGGGCTCCGGCGTCGGATTGCCGCTGGCCCGCAAGATTGTCGAGGGCCACCACGGCATCCTGGATTTCGAGAGCACCGTCGGCCGGGGCAGCCAGTTCATCGTCAAGCTCCCCCTGCTGACCCGCGGAAAAGAGGCTTCATCCCTGCCACCCACCTCGGAGACGAGAGAAGCATGAAGAACATCCTGATTGCGGAGGACGAGAGCACCCTGCGGGAGGGGCTGAGCCAGGCCTTCTCCGAGAGCGGCTTCAAGGTGGCCCAGGCCGCCTCCGGCCGCGAGGCGATCGAGAAGATGGAGCGGCAGGTCTTCGACCTGGTGGTGACCGACCTGAAGATGCCGGGCGGCGACGGCATGGAGGTCCTGCGCCGCGCCCGTCACGTCAGCGAGCAGACGCCGGTGATCATCATGACCGCCTTCGGCACCGTGGAAGGGGCGGTCGAGGCGATCAAGCAGGGGGCCTACGACTACATCCAGAAGCCCTTCTCCATCGACGAGCTCGAGGTGAAGATCCAGCGCGCCCTGGAGCACCGTCGGCTGCTGCACAAGGTGAGCGTGCTGGGGGCCGTGCCGGGCGCCGGAGGCATCGTCGGCGAGTCGCGGGCGATGAAGGAGATCTTCGCCACCATCGAGAAGGTGGCCGGGAGCAACGCCACGGTCCTGGTGGTCGGCGAGACCGGCACCGGCAAGGAGCTGATCGCGGAGGCCATCCACCGCAACAGCCCGCGCCGCGATTTGAATTTCGTGAAGATGAACTGCGCTTCGCTGACCGATACGCTGCTGGAGAGCGAGCTTTTCGGGCACGAGAAGGGGGCCTTCACCGGCGCCGATCGGCAGCGCATCGGACGTTTCGAGCTGGCCAACGAGGGGACGCTGTTCCTCGACGAGGTCGGCAACATGAGCCCCTCCACGCAAGCCAAGGTGCTGCGCGCCATCCAGGAGCAGGAGTTCGAGCGCGTGGGCGGCAGCCGGACCATCAAGGTGGACGTGCGCATCGTGGCGGCGACCAACGTCGACCTGCCGTCGGCCATCGCGGGAGGCCGGTTCCGCGAGGATCTCTTCTACCGACTGAACGTGGTCAACCTCCTCATCCCGCCGCTGCGGGAGCGGCGGGATGACATCGCGCCCCTGGCGCGCCACTTCGTGGCCAGGTTCGGCAACGAGCTGAAGCGTCCCGTCAAGGATTTCTCCCCCCGGGCGCTCGAGCTGCTGATCCATCACGACTGGCCGGGCAACGTGCGGGAGCTCGAGAACACCGTCGAGCGAGCCGTGCTCATGACCGAATCGGACCAGATCAGCGAGACGGATCTGAGCATCCTGGCGCGCCACGGTGCGTCCGACGGCAGCTCCCCCATCCTTGTGGATCCGACGCTGCTGAACCTGGAGACGTTGGAGAAGCAGGCGCTTCTGGAGGCGCTGAAGCGCAGCAACTGGATCCAGAAGGAAGCCGCCAAGCTCCTGGGTGTGTCGAGCCGGGTGATGAACTACAAGGTCGCCAAGCACGGCATCACCAACGATCGCTGGACCAAGAACCGGCAGAACTGACTTCGGACGGCCGATTCAGGCCGCGCAAAGGAGGGAATCCGGTGGAAGATCGATCGGTCGTGGTTTCGGTCAACGGAAGGGCGCGATGGACCAAGGCGCTGCTCCTGGCCACCCTCGTGATCTCCCTGGTCGGCGTCTTCTCGGGCCTCCTGCAGCTGGGCCTTCTCGAGCAAGCGGAAAACGGTGACATCTCGGAGGCCCAGGCGGCCGCGAACGATGCACGCCAGCAGCTCATCGGCATCGTTCAGGTCGTTCTCTATCTGGCGACCGGCGTCGCATTCCTCGCCTGGTTCCACCGTGTCCACAAGAACCTCTCCCCTCTGGGCGGCCGGGAGTTCAAGTATTCGCCCGGGTGGGCCGTCGGAGGTTTCTTCGTCCCATTCCTCAATCTCGTGCGTCCTCTTCAAGTCATGCGCGAGGCCTGGCACGGCAGCGACCCGGCGGGATTGGAGCGCGACATGGGGAGCTCCGGGCCCTCCGTTCGCAACCATCTGGGCACGCCGACCCTGATTGGCTGGTGGTGGGCCTTCTTCCTGGTCTCGGGCTTCCTGGGCAATACGATTATGCGGCTCTCGTTCGCGGAGAACCCGACCCTCGGCCAGCTCAAGAGGCTCACCTCGCTCATGGTCTTTTCCGATCTCTGGGACGTGCCGCTGGCGCTCCTGGCGATCTCTCTGGTGAGCCGCATCACGTCCTGGCAGGACCTGCGCCTCGCGCGGATGCACGAGCTGCGCAGCACGGCTCTCCCCCTCTTGAAGGTAGCCAAGGCCTCCTGAGGCGGACGCGGTCTGCCGCAGCGCCCGTCCTGGGGTCGCTCCTTCCCTCCCCGGCATATCCGACTGAAATCACCCGATTTGTGCTATAGTCTGCCGCCTTCCCCGAAAGCGCCCTGGATGGCGCGCGCCAAGCGGAGCTTCTACATGTGCCTGTGGTGTGAAGTCGAAGAGCGCGTCTACCACTCCTACCAGGATCAGGAGCGCAAGGCGCTGGATGCGATCCGCAAGGTGGAGCAGGAATGTCCCGGCACCTCCTGGGGAGGCGAGGACCACCCCGACCGGCTGCGCTGCATCTGGGAAAGGAAGCTGGACTACGTCGTCGCGCGCATGCTGCGCGAGCGTCTGGCGATCGAGATGTCGGACGCGGAGCTGTGCGGCGGGGAAGCCGGGTCAACCGCGGGCGATCCCCGACGCTTTCCTCCGGCGACCGTTCCGCCTCACCTGCTGGCCGCCTTCGAGCGCACCATCGAGACAATCTTCGATCGCCTGGCCCCCGCGCGCCGGCCGACCCGGACCCAGCCGCGCAAGCGTCGCGCCCCCATCCCGTTCCGGGCGCCACGTGATTCCGCCTCTTGAAGGCATCGTTTCCAGGACGTCAATCGGGGCGCGCCCCTCTTGACTTTCCGTGCGCTCCGCGAGTATGAATAGCGCCCTGGCGCACGATTTCCACCATTACGCGACCCAAACCTGAAGGAGATCTCGATGGCCGCCGCGAAGAAAAAGGCCCGCAAGCCGAGCGCCGCGTTCATGAAGCCCATGACGCCGAGCCCCGCCCTGGGCGAGGTGATCGGCAGCAAGGCCGTGCCGCGTACCGAGGTGACCAAGAAGCTCTGGGCCTACATCAAGAAGAACAAGCTGCAGGACGCCAAGAACAAGCGGATGATCAACGCCGACGAGATGCTGAAGCCGGTGTTCGGAGGGAAGAAGCAGGTTTCCATGTTCGAGATGACCAAGCTGGTCTCGAAGCACCTCAAGTAACCGGCCCTCCCGAAGCGTTCTGGGGGGCCGGAAAACCGGCCCCTTTTCCGCCCATTCCCGATGCCCGCCGGTCTGCGAATCCTCTGCATGGCGCTCGCCCTGGCCGCCCCCACGGCCGCGCGTGACGCTCCTCCCGACTCGGCTCCGTGGGTCGTGGTGGATTATTCCGTCCCGCTGCGCACCTACCGCGTCGCGGGCGACGCCACCCTGCTGTCCCGCCGCTTCACCCCCGGAACGACGGTCGATCTGCTGATCGCCGCGGCAGCGCTGGAGAGCGGTCAGGTCGACGCCACGACCGTCATTCCGGTGCGTGGCGAGTCCTATTCCCTCCCCCGCGCCCTCAAGGAAGCCAACGATGACTTCTTCGCGCAGCTCCTGAAGCGCACCGGCTACGAGCCGCTGCACCGGTTCCTGATCCGGTCGCAGTACACGCCCGGGATTCCCGACGCGATTGCCTCGTTCGCCGATCTGGCGCGCGGCGAGCCGCTGCGGGTCACCGTTTTCGAGCAGAACCTGCTGGTGCAGGCGATCGTCACGCGCCGCGCGCCGCTGCACGAGGAGCACAGCGCGTCGCTGGAGCGCTGGCTGGCGATCGAAGCCCCGCGCCTCTCGTGGGGAACGAGCGGCTCGGGAGAGATTGCCGAAGGCCCGGGCAAAGTGCACTGGTTCAACGGGGCGGTCCGCATGAAGGACGGGCAGCACGTGATCACCGTGGCCGTCCTCGGGGAGGCGTCGGCACCCGCCGGATTGAACCGGCTGAAGGCCTATCTGGAAGCGAAACGATGAGCCCGGCGCTGCGCGCCGACCTGGCGGTGTTGGGAGGAGGACCCGCGGGTCACCACGCCGCGATCCAGGCGGCCAAGGCGGGCCGGCGCGTCGCCCTGGTGGATGCGCGCCCGGAGGTGGGAGGCAGCTGCGTTCATTGCGGGACGATTCCCAGCAAGACCCTGCGCGAGGCGATCCTCTATCTGACCGGATACCGGCAGCGCGACATCTACGGTCTCAACTACACCGTCAAGCCCGACATCACCCCCGCCGACCTGACGCTGCGCATCCAGCACGTGGTGCGGCACGAGGCCGAGGTCTTCGAGAACCAGCTTCGGCGCAACCACGTGGAGCTGCTGCGCGGCTTCGGCTCGTTCATCGATCCCCATGCCCTGCGGGTGCGTCGCGACGACGAGGAGCTGGAGCTGGTGGCGGAGAACATCCTCCTGGCGTGCGGTACCACGCCGGCGGTCTCGGAGAAGTTTCCCGTGGATGGGCGCACCATTCTCGACAGCGACACGCTGCCGGGAATGCCTTCCATCCCGCGCACCATGACGATCGTCGGCGGCGGCGTCATCGGCGTCGAGTTCGCCTGCATGATGGCGGCCCTCGGCGTGCGCGTCACCCTGGTAGAGCAGCGTCCGGCGATCCTCGAGTTCGCCGACGGCGAGATGATCGATGTCCTGAGCTACCACATGCGCGAGATGGGCGTCGTGTTCCGCCTCGGCGAGGAGGTGGATCGCGTCACCCGGCGCCCGGACGGCCAGGTGGTGGCGGCGCTGAAGAGTCGCAAGGAGATTGCCGCCGAGGCGGTGCTCTATGCCGTGGGTCGCCAGGGGAATACCGCGCACCTCAACCTGGAGGCGGCTGGACTGACCGCCGATGCGCGCGGCCGCATCCCGGTCGACGATTGCTTCCGGACGGCGGTGGCGCACATCTACGCCGCCGGCGACATCATCGGCTTCCCGAGCCTTGCCTCCTCGTCGATGGAGCAGGGCCGGCTGGCGGCGCGCTTCGCGCTGGGACTCCCGGCGGAGAAGGTGCGAGCCGAGCTGCTGCCCTACGGGATCTATACCATCCCCGAGATGTCCTTCGTGGGAAAGAACGAGGCGGAGCTGACGGCGGCGGGCGTGCCCTACGACGTCGGGGTGGCGAGGTACCGGGAGCTGGCGCGCGGCCAGATTCTCGGAGATGAGAAGGGATTCCTCAAGCTTCTCTTCCACGTGGAGAACAGGCGGCTGCTCGGGGTCCACATCGTCGGGGAGGGCGCGGCGGAGCTGGTGCACGTCGGGCAGGCGGTCATGGCCCACGACGGAACGCTCGACTACTTCCTGAACAACGTCTTCAACTACCCCACGCTCGCGGAGGCTTACAAGGTCGCGGCGCTCGACGTCGCCAATCGCCGCGGCTGAGCTTCACGCCTCCGGGCGCACGGCCCGCCGCATGATGGGACGCGACGGCGAGCGCCTTGCCGCCTCCCGGTATCCCGCCTTGCGGAAAGCGGCCTCGGTCCCCGTCCAGAGAAACGCCCCCGGCGCGTTCGCCGAATAGGGCACCGTCGGGTATCCCTCGACGATGCGGGCGCCGCGCTGCGCCGCGAAGACGGCCGCGGCACGCAGCATCTTCGCGGAAAGTCCGCGCCGGCGTTGCTCCTTGCGGATGAACAGGCAGGTGACCGACCAGACCTCGCTCTCGTCCACCGGAGCCAGCACGCGCGAGCGCGCCAGGAAAGAGTAGCTCGCGCGGGGCGCGACGGCGCACCAGGCCACCGGCTCATCTCCCAGGTACCCGAGGATCCCGGGAGCTTGCCGCGCGTCGACGAGCTTCTTGAGGGCGCGCCGGTTCTTCGATCCCTTGCCGGCGCGGAATTCACTCGACGGCAGCCTCCAGGCCATGCACCAGCACCCCCCGCAGGCGCCGCGCTCGCCGAACAGCGCCGCCAGATCGTCCCAGCGCTCGGGCGTGACAGGGACGATGCTCCAGCCCCGCGGTACCGCTGTCTTCGCCATGTCGGGATTCTATCCGGAATCCCGCGGCTTCGGCGCGTCGACCCGGAAATGAGAACGGGGGCGGATTGCCTCCGCCCCCATTCTCCGGATTGCGTATCAGGGATCCCTTGTCTCCGTCAGTTCAGAGCGAGCTTGGGCATCGTGATCATCGTGCCGCTCCAGGTGAAAGATGGAGA
>DASTZC010000115.1 GCA_035764505.1 Candidatus Polarisedimenticolia bacterium | reverse complement strand
AGCCGCGACCCGAAGCCCGCCTCCGCCTCGCGCGTCACGATGACCGAGATCGTCAATCCCGAGGACACCAATCCCCACGGGAACATCTTCGGCGGCCGCGTCATGGCGCTCATCGACAAGGCTGCCGCGGTGGTCGGCCTGCGGCACGCGCGCAACCCCATCGTCACCGCCTCGGTCGATTCCCTGGTCTTCCACCATCCCATCCGCCTCGGCAGCATCGTGGTGATCGAAGCGCGGCTGAACGCCGTCTTCCAGTCGTCGATGGAGGTGGAGGTCCTGGTGGAATCGGAGGAGATCCTGACCGGCGAGCGCCGGCGCACCACCACCGCCTATGTGACCCTGGTGGCGGTGGACGGCAAGGGACATCCGACGCCGGCGCCGCCGCTGCAATTGCAGAGCGACGAGGATCGGCGGCGCGTGGAGGAAGCTTCACGCCGGCGCTCCCAACGCCTGCAGGCGCGCTCCACCGAATCGGCCTAGTCCCCGCGCACCTCGTAGTGCTCGGGATGGACGCCCGGCACCGTTTCCAGCCTCAGCTGAGTTCCCGAGGGCAGACGCGCTTCCTCCAGGAAATCCTCCCAGTGAGCCCGGATCTCGGCGATCAGGTCGGGATGGGCCAGCACCCGCCACGAGGTGCCGGCTTCGATCAGGCCGCTGCGTCGCAGCTCGCGCTGCAGCTGCAGGCGCAGGGTCTCGGCCGTGCGCAGCCGGCCGGCGCCGCGGCAGGTCGGGCAGGAGGTCCGCAGCACGCCGTCCAGACCGCGCCGGATCCGCTGCCGCGTGATCTGCACCAGGCCGAACTCGCTCACCCCCAGCATCCGGCTGCGGGCCCGATCCGCCTTGAGGGCCTCCTCCAGCTCGCGCGTCACTCGCTCGCGGTTCGCCTCCTCCTGCATGTCGATGAAGTCCACCACCAGGATGCCTCCCAGATCGCGCAGGCGGATCTGCCGCACGATCTCGCGCACCGCCTCACAATTGGTCTCCAGCGCCGTCTGCTCGAAGCCGCTGGAGCCGATGAACCTCGCGGTGTTCACGTCGATGGCGACCAGGGCCTCGGTGGGGTGGATGATCAGGGTGCCTCCTGACGGCAATGCGACCCGCCGCCGCAGGGCCCGGCGGATCTCCCGATCGATTCCGAGGGCCTCGAACGCATCCGCCGGACCCTGATAGCGCTCCAGGCGGTGCGCCAGCAGCGGCAGAAACTCCGCCGCATACTCGCGGCAGCGATCCAGGGCCGCCTCTCCATCGACGACAACCCGGTGAATCGATTCGGTCAGCAGATCGCGCAGCAGGCGGACGGAAAGCTCGGCCTCGAGATGCAGGCAGGCCGGGGCGGAAGCCTCCCCGGCGCGCGCCTCGATCGCCTTCCAGCGGCGTCGCAGCGTGTCGGCCTCTCTCCGCAGCGCTTCCGGCGGGCACCCTTCCGCCGCCGTCCGCACGATGAAGCCCTCCTCCCCCGGGATCTCCTCCGCCAGCCGCTGCAGCCTCTGCTTCTCCTCCTCCGAGCCGACGCGCCGCGACACCGATCGGCCGGAGCCGTGCGGCAGCAGGACCAGGGCGCGCCCCGGCAGGGAGAGATGCGTCGTGGCTCGCGCCCCCTTGGTGCCCAGCGGCTCACGCACGACCTGCACCAGGAGCTTCTGGTCCGGACGGACAAAGGTCTCGATGGCCGGACCACGATCGCGAGCGGCCCTCGGCCGCATCTCGGGTGACGCGGAATCGGGAGGGATCAAATCGGTGACGTAGAGGAAGGCGTCGCGGTCGGTCCCGAGGTCGACGAAGGCCGACTGCATGCCGGGCAGGACGGAGGTCACCCGTCCCAGGTAGATGTTGCCGAGCAGGGGGGCGCGGCTCTCCCGCTCGATGAAGATTTCGGCAGGGACCCCATCTTCCATCAGCGCCGCCCTCGTCTCATGGCGATTGGCGCTGAGAATTAATTCCCTGATCACGGCGAGGCTTCCCGATGCAGTCCTCAGGCGGGGGGCGGAGGGAGGGGCCGCTCCCGGTGGCGCTCGGAGAGCGGGGATTCGGCCTCGCCCTGGCGCAGCACCAGGAGATCCTCCCGGACGATGCGCGCCGCGGCGTCGCGGCCGAACAGCGCGTGCACGACGTCATCCGGCCGGGCGGTTCCCGATCCCCCGACCTTGAGGATCATCTCGAGCGTCGCGCTGTCGCGCACCGCGAGACGATGGATGGAGGGCAGCACATCCAGCTCCTCGGTGCGTCCCTTGCGCTCGCGCATCACCTTGAGCTCGGTCGCGCCGGCGAGGCGGGCGGCCAGGTCCGGTTCCAGCGCCTCGTCTCCCAGGCTTCGCTCCAGGCGAACGGCATAGCGTGCCGCATTGACCAGCTCCCCCAGGGTCTCGGCGCCCGGGCTGACGGGCGCGATCGAGTCGAGACCGATCCCGCCCGGAAGAGAGGCGTTGGCGGCGCTCCGCATCGCCTCCGGATCGAGCTCGCGCGTGGTCTCGAAGTCGAGGTAGTCACCCAGCGACTCGACACCGACGGCCAGCGCCGAAGCGAAGGCGAGGCGCGGCATGGGGTGGAACCCTTCCGTGTAAGCCATCGGAATGTCCGCCCGACGGAAGGCCCGCATCATGGTGCGCGAAAGCTCCAGGTGCGACAGGTAGCGCATCTTCCCCTGCTTGTGGTACCGCGCGCGGTAGCGGTAGCGCGGCGCCGGCGGAAGCGGAGGAGGCAGTGGCCGCGGTGGCTCGACCTCGGCGTGCTCGCCGAGCTTGCCGGGGACCAGCTCTCCCGACAGGCACTGCCGCGCGAACGAGCCGCAGCCGTAGCACTTGTCGATGCCGCAGGTGTCGGTCGGCACCGAGGTCAGGCTCAGCTCGAGCTCCTTCGCCAGGTAGCGCTCCGAGACGCCTGAATCGATGTGATCCCAGGGATGGCGCGAGCCCACCGCCAGGCGGCGGTGCAGGATCGCCTCGACGTCCACGTCGGTCTCCTCCAGGGCCGCGACCCAGTCGCGATAGCGGAACTGCTCGGTCCACCCGTCGTACCGGCAGCCGCGTTCCCACGCGCGCAGCAGCGTCCGGCCCAAGGTGCGGTCTCCCTTGGCAAAGATCCCCTCGAGCCAGGAGATTTCCACGTCGTGCCACTTGAACTGGATGCCGGGGTTGCGCAACCCGGCGCGGATGCGCGCCTGCTTCTCGCGCAGCGCTTCCATGCGCTCCATCGGCAGCCACTGGAACGGCGTGTGGGGCTTGGGAATGAAGGAGGAGGCGGAAACGGTGATCCGGGCGGCGCGGCGCGCGTGGCGCCGGCCCAGCTGCAGGATCTTGTGGGCCAGATCCAGGATCCCTTGCACGTCCTCGTCGGTCTCGGTGGGCAGCCCGATCATGAAGTAGAGCTTCAGCATCTCCCATCCCTGGCGGAAGGCGTTCTCCGCCCCGAACAGGATGTCCTTCTCGCTCGTCCCCTTGTTGATCACGTCGCGCAGGCGCTGCGTGCCCGCCTCCGGCGCCATGGTGAAGCCGGTCTTGCGCACCCGGCGGATCTGCTCCGCGATGCGCTCGTTCAGGCTCGAGGGACGCAGCGACGAGAGAGACAGCGAGGTGCGGCTCTCCTGGAAGTCGTCCATCAGGTCGGTGATCAATCCGGCGACCGATCCATATTCCCCGGAGTTGAGCGACGTCAGCGACACCTCGTCGAACCCGGTGCGCCGCAGGCTCTTCTCCAGTACCGCCTTGATTGACTCGGGCGAGCGCTCGCGCACCGGACGGTAGATGATTCCGGCCTGGCAGAAGCGGCAGCCCACGGTGCAGCCCCGCATGATCTCGACCGACACCCGGTCGTGCACGATCTCGTTGAACGGGACCACCACGTCCTCGGGAAAGGGATAGCGGTCGATGTCGTAAAGGATGCGGCGCTTCACCGGGAACGGCAGCCCGTCAACCGGCTGCGGGAGCAGGAAGCCGGAGCCGGCGTCGCGTGCGGCAGGATACAGGGCCGGCACGTAGACACCCTCGACCTTGGCCAGCTCGGCGAGCGTCTCACGCCGCGACGCTCCCGCGCGGCGCAGCTTCCCGAGCGTCCGCAGGAAATCGAGGATCAGCTCCTCGCCGTCCCCGATCAGAATGCAATCGAAGAAATCGGCCAGAGGCTCCGGGTTGAAGGCCATCGACCCGCCGCCGATCACCAGCGGGTCCCGCTCGGCGCGATCGGCACAGCGCAGCGGGATGCCGCCGAGATCCAGCATGGTGAGGATGTTGGTGTAGTTCAGCTCGTATTGCAGCGAGAACCCGACCACCGTGAAATCGCGCAGCGGCGTGCCGCTCTCCAGGGTGACGAGCGGGATGCCCGAAGCGCGCAGCTGAGCCTCCATGTCGAGCCAGGGGCAGAAGACGCGCTCCGCCCAGATCTCGGGGCGCGCGTTGAGCAGGCTGTAGAGGATACGCAGGCCCAGGTGGGACATCCCCAGCTCGTAGGTGTCTGGAAAGGCGAGCGCCATGCGCAGATCGACGCGGGCAGGGTCCTTGACGACGGAGTTCCACTCTCCGCCGATGTAGCGCGCCGGCTTCTGCACGCGCGGCAGGATGGCTTCGAGAGCTTCGGAATGCGGACCCATGGCGGTGGCTCCCCGGGGGGATGGGCAGGCGCGACGGCTATGCGAGGCGTCAGTTGACCAGGCGCCGCATCCAGACGTTCAGCACGAGGCCGAATCCGGCCAGCGTGGTGATCATCGAGGATCCCCCGTAGCTCATCAGGGGAAGAGGGACGCCGGTCGTCGGCATGAGCCCCAGCACGACCCCGATGTTGATGAGGACCTGGCAGGCGAACAGCGCCATCATTCCCATGGCCAGGTAAACCCCGAGGAGGTCGCGCGCCGCGCGGGCGATGGCGATGCAGCGGTAGATTACAATGAAGTACAAAGACAGCACAACCAAACTGCCCAGGAATCCCCGCTCTTCGGCGAGCAGCGCGAAGATGAAGTCGGTATGCTGCGCCGGCAGGAACTTGAGCTGCCCCTGGGTCCCTTCGAGGAAGCCCTTGCCGATCAGCCCCCCCGAGCCCACCGCAATGCGCGACTGCAGCACCTGGTATCCGGCCCCTTTCGGGTCGCGTGCCGGATCCAGGAAGGTCAGGACGCGCTCCTTCTGGTAGTCCTGCAGGTAGTGCGTCCAGAGCAGCGGCAGCGCCAGGATGGGAATCATCACCAGGATCAGGATGGTGCGGATCCGGATCCCGCCCAGGAATACGGCCACCACCACCAGCGGCATGAAGGTGAGCGCCGTCCCGAGATCGGGCTGCCGCGCGATCAACACCACCGGGAGGCCCACGATCAGCAGGATCGCCCCCATGTTGCCCGGCGTCAGGGATGAGGATCGGTTCCGGCTCAGGTAGCTCGACAGCGCCAGCAGCGTGGTGATCTTGGTCATCTCGGCGGGCTGGAAGTTGACCGGCCCCAGCTCGAGCCATCCACGGGTGTTGGCGATGGCCCGCCCGAAGAACAGCAGGTAGACCAGCAGGACCAGGCTGGCGGCGTAGAACAGATAGCTGACCGAGGCCAGCGTGTGATAGTCCACCGCGAGGGTGATGATCATCGCGGCCAGCCCGAGCGCCACGTAGATCAGCTGCTTCTTGGCGAGCGGCGAGAGGGGTCCGCCGAGGGTGGCTGAGTAGACCATCCCCAGGCTCACGGCGCACAGCGCCAGCACCGCCAGCGCCAGCAGCCAGTCGAGGCTATGGATGCTGCGGCGCTCGAGCAATGCGCGTCTCCTCCGACGGGTGATCCAGCTTGTCGAAGAATTTCAGCATGACCCGCTGGGCGATGGGCGCGGCCGCCTCGCCGCCGTGCCCGCCGCGCTCGACGAACACCGCGAAGGCGATGCGCGGGTTGTCGCGCGGCGCGAAGCCGACGAACCAGGCATTGTCCCGGATCGACTCGGCGAGCTTCTCGCTCTTGACGCCGGCGCTGGCCTTGACGACCTGGGCCGTCCCGGTCTTGCCGCACACGTCCCTGCCGGGGATCGCGGCCTTCGTGCCGGTCCCGCCCTGGTTCACCACCTCCCACATCGCCTCCTTGACCACCTTGAGGGTGGAGGGCTTGATCTCCACCTTCGACACCACCTCGGGGGCGTGCGCCTCCTCCTCCACGCCGCCGCGAATCTCGCGTCGCAGCAGCAGGTGGGGACGGTACTGCGTTCCGCCGTTGCCGATGAGCGAGGCGAACACCGCCATCTGCAGCGGCGTCACCTCCACGGCTCCCTGCCCGATCGATACAGAGATCGTCTCGCCCGGGTACCAGGGCTCGTTGCGCGTGCGCCGCTTCCAGGCGTCGTCCGGGACGGTGCCGGCCTCCTCGTGCATCAGGTCGATGCCGGTGCGCTGCCCGAATCCCAGCTTGTGGGCCCACTCGGAGATGATCTCGATCCCCATGTCCTTGCCGAGGTGGTAGAAGTAGACGTTGCAGGAGCGCTTGATGGCCTCCACCATCGCCAGGGTGCCGTGCCCGCCTTCCTGGTGGCACAGGAACTTCCGGCCGTAGATGTAGGCGTAGCCGGGGCAGAAATCGGTGCGCGCCGGGGAGGCCTTGCCCGACTCGAGCGCCGCGATCGACATCACGATCTTGAAGACGGAGCCGGGAGCGAACTTGCTCTGGATGGCGCGGTTCTGCAGCGGATGGGTCTCGGAGTCCATCAGACCCTTCCACTCCTCCGCCGAGAAGCGCCGCGCGAACACGTTCGGATCGTAGGAGGGCTTGCTGATGATCGCCAGCACCTCGCCACTGTAAGGGTCGAGGAACACCGCCGAGCCCATCTTGTCCTCGAAGGCCGCCTCCAGCTCGCGCTGCAGGTCGAGATCGATGGTCAGCCGCAGCGCGTTGCCCTGCACCGGCCGCTTGCCCACCGGCAGCTCGCGCATCTCGCGGCCCAGGCTGTTCACGATCACCTGCTTCCACCCCTTCTCCCCGGCGAGATCGCCGTCGTAGGCCACCTCCACTCCCGCCTTGCCGATCACGTCGCCCAGCTGGTAGCCGGCATAGCGTGGTTTCCCCAGCTGCGATTCGGAGATCTCGCCGACATACCCAAGCGCGTGGGCGGCAAGGTGCCCGTCCTCGTAGCTGCGCTTCGGCTCGATGGCTACGGAGATCTCGGGCAGCTCGAGGCGGCGGGACTCGAGATAGGCGGCTTCCGCCATGTCCACGTCCTCCTTGACGATGACCGGCTCGAACACGGGACGGTTGCGGTAGCGGGCGATGCGCTGGCGCACCGTCGACTCGGGCAGGTCCAGGACGCGCGACAGGGTCGCGACGGTCTGGTCCAGCTGCTTGATCTTCTCGCGGTCGAGCAGCACGTTGAAGGCGATGCGGTTGCGCACGATGGGACGTCCCTCGCGATCCAGGAGCAGCCCGCGCAGGGGGTTCTCCACCACCTGGCGCAGGCGGTTGTTGTCCGCCAGGCGCCGGTAGCTCTCCCCGTTGACCACCTGCAGGTACCAGAGCTTGAAGAGGAAAGCGAGAAAGATTCCCGACAGGAACACGAACACGAAGCCGATGCGCCGCTGCAGGCGGCGCTCTTCGTAATAGTCCTTGAAGTCCTTGCTGCTGCGATAATCCCAGGTCAACTATCTCTCCAGCTTCGAAGCGATCCAGAAAAGGAAAATTCCCGCGAGCCCGTTGCCCAGCCCGAGGCGGATCAGGTCGCCGGCCGCGGGCGGGGACGGGTTGCGCCCGAGGACCAGCACCAGCCCGAACTCGGTCAGGGCCTCGAGCAGAGTGGCCAGGAAGAGGATTCCGAAGCGCGGAAGCGACTGGTTCAGCATGAAAAAGGAGCCGAGCGCTCCCATCAGGTAGCCGACCAGCGTCTTCTTGAAGGCGTTCACTCCCAGCATCGTGTGGGAGAGCAGGTCCTCCACCAATCCTGCCGAGGTCCCCATCACCATGACCGCCACGCGCCGGCGCGACACCGCGTAATAGAGGACCAGAACGGTATACAGATCCACGCTCTTGCCGACCGACGGGAGGTAGCGCGACAAGAGGCTCTGGCCCAGTGCCGCCAGCAGGAGCGCCAGGGCGCCTTTCCATACCGGCGTCACGGCGCCGGGGTCTCCGCTTCCGCAGCCTCCGGGGCCTCCTTCAGGACCAGCACTTCCTCGAGGTGAGTGAAGTCGACCTCCGGACGGATGAGGATGTGCTTGGTCAGCTGGTCCCCGGCCTCCACCGAGGAGACCACGCCGATCACGATTCCCTTCGGGTAGATGCGATCCAGCCCGGAGGTGACCACCACGTCTCCGACCGCCACGTCCTCCAGGTCGGAGACATATTCCATCCTACAGCCGGCGTCGCCCAGACCCACAACCATGCCCTGGCCCCGGCTGCGCTGCAGGACCCCGGCCACGCCGCTGTTCGGATCGATCAGCAGCTGCACTTTCGAGGTGCCTCGCCCCACGGCGATGACCCGCCCCACCACGCCGCGCCGGCTGATGACCGGGAGATCGCGCCGCACGCCGTCGGCGGAGCCGCGGTTGAGGATGGCAATGCGTGCCTGGGAGGTGTTGCCGAAGGCGATCACCTCGGCGGCCAGCGACGGAATGGTCACGTCGCGCTTCAGCTCCAGCAGGTCGCGCAGCCTGAGGTTTTCGCGGCGGTATTCCTCGCCGCGGCGCCCCTCCTCCTCGGCCGCTTCCACCTCCTGGCGCAGGCGCTGGTTCTCCTGGCGTGCGCCGCGCAGGTCGACGTAACCCTTCCACAGCCCCGACACCAGGCCCACCCCGCCGGTGGTTCCCTTCACCAGCGGCGCCGAGACGTTGAGCAGCCCGTCTTCCAGCAGGGTGTTGCCGCGCGTGCTGCGCACCTGATGGGACATGAGGACCAGAAGCGACGCCAGAATGAGTATGAGCAGGAGAAAGGGCCTGCGCTCCGGGAAGGATTTGTTCATCGCCATGGTCGGAAGCGTGTCCCGGCGGGGAGCGCGGCGTGTCAGGGGACGTCAGTCGATGGAGATCTTCCGGAGAAGATTGAAATCGTTGAGCATCTTTCCGGTCCCCAGCACCACCGAGGCGAGCGGGTCGTCCGCCATGGAGACGGGAAGGCCCGTCTCCTCCCGCAGCCTCTTGTCCAGGTTCTTCAGCAGGGACCCGCCCCCCGTGAGCACGATCCCCTTGTCCACGATGTCAGCGCTAAGCTCCGGCGGCGTCTGCTCGAGGGCCACGCGGACCGCCTCGATGATGTTCGACACGGTTTCCGAAAGGGCCTCGCGGATCTCCTCGTCGGAGACCACCAGGGTCTTGGGAATCCCCTCCACCAGGTCCCTTCCCTTGATCTCCATGGTCAGCTCCTCCTCGAGAGGGAAGGCCGAGCCGATGTTGATCTTGATCTCCTCCGCCGTGCGCTCCCCCACCAGCAGGTTGTACTTGCGCTTGATGTACTGGACGATGTCCTCGTCCATCTTGTTGCCCGCGATCCTCACGGACCGGCTGTAGACGATCCCGGCCATCGAGATGACCGCCACGTCGGTGGTGCCGCCGCCGATGTCGACCACCATGTTCCCGGTGGGCTCGGTGACGGGCAGTCCGGCACCCACGGCGGCGACCATCGCCTGCTCCACGAGGTAGACCTCGGAGGCCTTGGCGCGGTAGGCGGAATCCTTGACGGCCCGCTTCTCCACCTGCGTGATCTCGGAGGGAACGCCGATGACGATGCGCGGGCGCACCCCCAGGGAGCGGTTGTGGGCCTTCTTGATGAAGTGGTCGAGCATCTTCTCGGTGTGCTCGAAATCGGCGATGACGCCGTCTTTCATGGGCCGGATGGCAATGATGTTCCCAGGGGTACGCCCCAGCATCTCTTTCGCTTCCTTGCCGACCGCCTCCACCTTTCCGGTTTTCTGGTTGACCGCGATGATGGACGGTTCGCACACCACGATGCCTTTACCCCGCGCGTAAACCAGGGTATTGGCCGTTCCCAGGTCGATCGCCAGATCATTGGAGAAAAGGCTGAGAATCGATCGGGGGCTCCAACCCATCCCGTTCTTGGCCATCACAGCTGGTCGCCCTCTATTCCGTAACCGGTTCGAAACAAAACCGCTTGCCCCGCGACCGACTCAATATAGGTTCCCGGACATTCCTTGTCAAACTTCCGTCAGTGCCTCAGCGACGGCGTTCTTGCCATGGCCCTTGACCCGGTACATCGCCTCGTCCGCCTTTTGAATCAAGGACTTCTCGGACAGAGCGTGATCCGGGAAGGTGGCGACTCCGAAACTCGCCGTGATGCGCACCGCGAGCGAGAAGGTCTCCAGGAAAATCGTCTCCTCCAGGCGCTGGCGGATCCTTTCGGCGATGACGCGCGCCCCTTCGGAGCCGGTTTGCGGGAGGATCACCGTGAACTCGTCCCCGCCGAAGCGGCAGACGATGTCGATCTCGCGGACCATGTGGCGGATCACCGCCCCGACCTCGACCAGCGCCCGGCTCCCCGCCAGGTGGCCGTGCTGGTCGTTCACGTTCTTGAAGCCGTCCAGGTCCAGGAAGATCAGCGACACCTGGGAGCGATAGCGGCGGGCCCTCTGGACCTCGCGCGACAGCGAAGCATTCAGGTAGCGCGAGTTGTAGAGCTTCGTCAAATCGTCGGTGACCGACAGCTCCTGCGAGACCCGCAGCAGCTGATTGTTCTCGAGGGCCACCGCCATCGGCTCGAGCAGCAGCGACACGACGCGCGCGTCGCGCCGGCGGAACGGGTTGCCGGAGGCGGCACGCATCAGCTCGGCAACTCCGATCGCCTTTCCCCGGCTCAGGAGCGGAACGGCGAGGATTTGGCTCCAGGCCAGCTCCGCGGGAATCTCGGGACTACCCGCCGGACCGCGCGGCAGTGCCAGAGGCTGGCGGGAGCGCAGCGCCCTGCCGGCGACTCCCTCGCCCACACCCACCCGGCGTCCCAGCCAGTTCACCATTCCCGGTCCATCCGCCGCCTCGATGATCAGGCAGCTCTTCTCCGCGTCGAGGAGGAGCACCGACCAGGCCTCGGCCGGGCAGTGCCGGTGGACGAGGGCGATCGCCGCCTCGGCGATCCGACGAGGCTCCGCTTCCGCATTGCAGGCGCGCAGCACTTCCGCCGCCGTATTGATCTGCCGTGAGAGCTGCCCGGCCACCCGCCGCGACCGCCGCGACGCCTCCTCCAGGTCGAAGCACCGGCGCTGCAGCGACACCAGGCGTGACAGGGTGCCGAGATCCACGGGCGGGGCGAGGCGCAGGTCCGACGCCGTGGCGCGCCGCGCGGCGCCGCGGCTCCCCTGAGGCGCCAGCGAGACCCGCGCGACATGGTCGGGTACCTCCTTCAGCAAAGCCGCGCGCCGCCGTCGATCGGGGGAGGCCCCGTCCTCGAAGACCACGGCGCGCAGCTCGGGGCTCGCCAGGTCTTCTCCGCGCACCCGGTCCCAGCGCAGCACGCGCAGGCGCGCCGTCGCGCCGCCGCCGGAAGTCACCATGTCGCGCGAGTTGCTCTCCTCGTCCAGCAGCAGCAGGATTTCCGGCGCCGCCGCCATCAGAAAGTCTCCACGTAGACGTTCTTCTTGAGGCGCGTTTCGTTGCCGGCCGTGTCCTGGGCGACGATTTCCAGCGTGTTGGGCCCGTCGTGCTTCATCTTCACCACCGCCGTGAAGGCGCCGTCGTCCTCGACGTCGACCATCTGTCCGTCGATGGCCACGCTGGCGGCGGCCTCGGTGCGGCCGCGAATGATCACCAGAGCGCCGCTGGGCATGAAATCCACCAGCTGCAGCGCCGGCGGCACCCGGTCCTCGGGACCACGCTCGCGCTCCGAGCCGACGCGGAACTTGCGGATCTCCGAGAAGGCCCCTTCGTTGCCAGCTCCGTCGCGTGCCGCCACGCGCCAGTAGTAGCTGCCCCCCGCCAGATCGGGAAGCACGACCGAGGTGGATGTGATGTCGGGCTTGTTGAGCAGCAGCAGCCCGAACAGCGGCTGCTGGGAGATCTGCAGGCGATAGGCCGAGGCGGCCGCGACCCGATCCCACTTCAAGGTCGTGCTGGACTCCTTGCCGGGCACGAACATGAAGACGCGCTGGTCGATCGGCTCCACCAGCGAGGGCGAGGAAAGGATGTTCTCCTTGGGCGAAAGCTTCCCTTCGGCAGGCACCGTCACGCTTTCGAGGGAGGCAAGCTTCACCGAGCTGCCCCCGGTGGAGACTTCGGCCTCGCCGCTCTCCACCGACGTGCGCGTCGTCCGTGCGGCCGCGTCGAACTCCATCGACATCTGCGCCCGGTCCTGGGTGCGGGCAATCGTCGTCTCGGTGGAGACCTCGTGGAAGGAGCCTTGCGCATTGCCGCCCTGGGTGGCGGCGTGCACACCGCCGAAGTTCAGACGCTCACGGACCTTGCGCACCTTGGTGGCGGGGTCCTCGAACAGCTCGCGGATCTCCAGGAGCGAGCCGGGCTTCAGGGTGGTGATGGTGCCGTCGAAATAGACGATCTGCGCGCTGCCGCTGGAGGAGGTCTTGATCTGGTCCCCCACCTTGAGGGCCAGGTTCCCGGTGATGGTCTCCCACACGAACTGCTTCACCCGCTTTATCTTCACGTCCCCTTCGAAGCGGTAGATCTTGGCGGTGAAGCTGCTCTCGGCGGTCGAGCTGTCCAGAATCTTGCGCGAGAAGCCCTGGGACTGTACCGACAGCCCCCGGCTCTCCTCGAACTCATGATCGCGGAAGGTGCGGCGCGCCGACTCGAGAAGGCGTCCCGCCTGGTTGATCACCGGCGCGGCCTGCTCGCCGTGCGCCGCCGACTCGGCTTCCGAGAACAATCGCTCGGCCCGGGTCAGCTCCTGCAGGGCCGCTCCCTCCGGAGTGTCGCCCGTGGCGGCCTTGAGGTAGAAGTAGAGGAACACCGCGCCCCCCGCGCCGACCAGGAAAACGAGGGCGAGCACGATGCTCCGATAGGAGACCGTGAACCAGTCCAGCAGGATGTTTCCCTGTGCCGCCTGTCGGCCGGTTGTCATCGGCGAGCGCCCCTTTTCGTGCGTAAAACGGACACGAGGCTCACGAGCGGGATCTCCGGAGACGGTCCGGTCCCGCCACCGGGTCAAATATAGGAAGAAAGTCCCGCAGGGCAACCGCTTTGAAACAAAAGGAGAAGCCCGCCGCCCGGCCCGCCGGTCCGTCTTGATCCGGCGAGCACGATTCCGCTAGAATGCACGGTTCCAACCGGTTAACGAGGCGGGAAACGGTCGGCTGGGTCCGATTCCGGATCCGGCTCGCGGGGAGTCGGCATGCTCAATGTCTTTCGGGAGAAGTTCAAGCACCTCAAGTGGGTGCTCTGGATCGTGATCGCCTCCTTCGTTCTGGGGTTCGTCTACGGCATCGGCGCCCTGGTCAGCGGGACGAAGGATGCCAACCGCACCGACTGGGCCGCCCGGGTGGACGGCGAGGTGATCTCCGTCCAGAGATTCCAGGACGAGGCGAGGAATCTCGATTCGACCTACCGCCAGCTGCTGGGGGCGCAGTACGACTCCCAGCGCGCCTACCTGAGGATAGGGCTTACGGCCGTCAACCGGCTCATCGACGGAGACCTGCTGGAAAAAGAGGCGGGCCGTGCCGGACTGAGCGTGACGGGGCAGGAAGTGGCCGAGGCCGTCATGAAGGATCCTTCCTTCCAGCAGAACGGCGCTTTCGTGGGGCGCGAGCGCTACGAGAAGCTGTATCGCTCCAACCCGGTGATGTTCGAGAATTTCGAGTCTTCGGTACGGCGGCAGCTGCTGGTGAACAAGCTGCGCTCTCTGGTCGAGGATTCGGCAGCGGTCACCGAGGCGGAGCTGAAGGAAGTGTTCCGGCGGCAGAATGAGAAGGCGACCTTCGAATACCTGATCCTGGACGCCTCGCGCCTCTCCGCCGCGGCTCCCTCGGACGCCGAGATCGAGGTTTATTACAAGGCGCACCTGGCCGATTACTCCGGGGGCGAGGGACGCTCCGGGAAGGTCGCGCTGTTCTCCTTCAAGGAGATTGCCAAGGGGATCGACGTCCCTGAATCCGAGGTGCGCTCCCAGTATCTGCAGGACCAGAAGTCGCTCTACACCGTTCCCGAGAAGCGTCGCGCCAGCCACGTCCTGGTGAAGGTGGCCAGCGACGCCCCGGCCGACGCCGTGAAGTCGGCGGAAGCGCGCATCCGCAAGGCGCTCTCCCGGCTGCGGCAGGGCGAGGATTTCGTCAAGGTGGCGAAAGAGGTCTCCGAGGATTCCACCGCCGCCACCGGGGGAGACGTCGGCTATTTCACGCGCGATCAGATGGTGCGCGAGTTCGCCGAGGCAGCCTGGTCGATGAAGGTGGGAGATCTGTCGGAGCCGGTGCGCACTCCCTTCGGCTTTCACGTGATCAAGCTCACCGACCAACAGCCTGCGCATGAGCTGACCCTCGAGGAGGCGCGCCCTCAGATTCTCGAGGCCCTCAAGCAGGGCCGCGTGGCCGCCGAGGCACAGCGCCGCGCCGAAGGCTTTTCGGCCGCGCTTTCGTCGGGCGATTTCGGCAAGGCGGCGAGCTCCGCCGGCGCCGAGCCCCGCGACTTCAAGGCGCTGCACGCGGGAGAGCCCTTTCCGGAGCTGGGCCCGCAGCCGGCGCTCTCGGCCGCGCTCTTCGCCCTCAAGCCCGGGGAGTCGAGCGCCCCGACGCGCACCTCGCTCGGAATCGCGGTGGTGCAGTACCTCGAGGCCGCTCCGCCCGCTCCCCTGCCGCTCGCCAGCGTGCGGGACAGGGTCCGTGAGGACATCCAGCGCAGTGCGCGGGTGGAGTCGGCGCGCAAGCTGGCGGGCGGCGGGGGCGATCTCGCGGCGCTCGCCAAAAAGCTCAAGGTGCAAATCAAGAACACCGGCGCGGTCCCGAGAAGCGGCCCCGCGGGAGAGTTGGGCGGCGATGCCTCCACTCTCGACACGTTGTTCGCGCTGGCGCCGGGGGCGGCCCCCGCGCCCCTTTCCCTTCCCAACGGCTCCGTCGCCTTCGCGCGGCTGACGGATCGACCCGATCCGATGCAGGGCTTCGACACGCAGAAGGAGACCCTGCGCAACAGCCTGCTCGGGGCGCGCCGCGACCAGCTCTTCCGTGCCTACCTCGCGCAGCTGCGCGCCCGGCACCGCACCGAGATCAACACCGCGATGATCGAGCAGATCGACAAGACCTGACGCCCGCGAGGCAATCCTCCCTCCCGTCTTACGGAGTCGTGATTGACCCGCTTCCCGGCGGGCCTATATTCGACAAAGATCCGCACGCGCATCACCGACAACGCCGGGGGGTGAGGAGAGCATGAGCAACGTCGTCGCCGAAAAGAGCTTCGCCAAGGGAGTGGGATCCGTCAGCAAGGGGGACTTCCTCTCGGGGCTGGCCTACTTCGAAGCCGCCATCGAGCTGGCCAAGAAGGTCGAGAAGATTGCGCCTCCGCCGAAGTATCTCTCTTTTTACGGCCTTTGCCTGGCCATGGTGTCCACCAAGTCGCAGACCGCGCTCGAGCTGTGCGAGAGCGCCGTGGCGGTCGAGTTCTACAATCCCGATCTCTTCCACAATCTGGCGCGGGTGCACCTGCGCATGGGACGTCGGGACCGCGCCTATCCGATGCTCCTGCGCGGATTGCAGCTGCATCCTTCGCACCGCGGCATCCTCGGCGACCTGCGCCATCTCGGTCTGCGCCGCCGGCCGGTCCTTCCTTTCCTGTCGCGCGGCAATCCTCTGAACCGGCTCCTGGGCAGCCTCCTGCGGCAGGAGGCCCAGCCTCTCGTCCAGGCCTGATTCCTCCCGAAAAAACAAGAGCCCCCGCCCCGGAGACAATCCGGAGCGGGGGCTTTGATTCTTACGGCGATTGATCCGCCCTAGAGGACGGTGACCGGCTCGGTGTCGGAACCTCCCTGGCTCGAAGTCACCGTGACGGTGCCCGGATTGCCCACGTTGTTTCTCGTCAGGGTGTACCGGTTGTTGACCGAATCGTAAGTCATGGTCCCGAAGCCCACCACCGTGAGCGTGGCGCTCGGAGCGGCGGTGCTGGTGGCCCAGATGGTCAGCTTCTTCCCGGCGGTCTTCCACTCCGCCTTGGTAATCACGACGGTGTCGACCTGGCAGCTGGGCTCCTGGCCATCGGTCAGATTGTTGCAGTTGTCGTCGATGCCGTTGGTGCAGTTCTCGGTCGCGTTCGGCCGCACCGCCGGATTGGCGTCGTTGCAATCGCCGCCGCAGGTCGTGAACCCGTCGCCGTCGAGGTCGAACCCTTCGTCGATCCCGCCGGCGCAATTATCGTCCACCCCATTGCAGACCTCGGTCGCACCCGGGTGGATCGCGGCGTTGGCGTTGTTGCAGTCGCCGCCGCAGCTGGTGTAGCCGTCGCCGTCGCCGTCGAAGCCTTCATCGATCCCGCCGGCGCAATTGTCGTCCACCCCGTTGCAGACCTCGGTCGCGCCGGGATTGATCGCGGCGTTGCTGTCGTTGCAGTCGCCGCCGCAGGCGGCCCAGCCGTCACCGTCGGCGTTGGGGAACCCCTCATCGCGCACCCCGTCGCAGTTCTGGTCGATCCCGTCACAAATCTCAGTCGCTCCGGGGTGGATCGAGGGATCATTGTCGTTGCAGTCGACCAGGTTGTTGTAGGTGTCTCCGTCGTTGTCCGCCACGGCGTTGCCGCTGATCTTGAGATCATAGGAGCCGTAGATGCCGAAATCCGCGGCATGGAAGGAGCGCACGTAGAGGGTCCCGCTGCTGGACGGGGTGTAGTTAATCAAGGTCGAGCCCGTGGCGAGGACCGTGCTTCCGTTCGAGGCGAGCAGCTCGAGAGAGGTATTCGCGTCCCCCCACGAGTTCAGCGTCTCGATGGTGTAGGGGTTCCCGGCCGAGGCATTGAAAGAAAAGAAGTCGTTGTCGGCGGAGCCGATGCCGTCCCCGTTCGAGTCGGAGAAATAGGTCAGATGGACCGGGGAGCCGTTGCCTGCGTTGGGCATGGCCGTCCCGGAGGTGTCGTTCGGCTCGCTCGCGTCCTGGAAGAACTCGATGTTCGTCAGGTCGAAGGTCGCTTCCATGGAAGATTTGAAGCCCTTGCCGCGCGTGAACCAGCCGTCCCAGAAGTCCTCGATGCTGCGGTTCGTGGCCGTGATCACGTAGTTCTTGTCGACGTCCCAGTTGTCGGCATCCGGGCGCGACAGGGTGTCGTCGTCCACGCCCGGCGAGCCGTCGGCCGTGCCGGCGCCGTCGTTGATGTCCCATAGTGCCGCGTAGACCGAAACCTCGCTGGCGCCGCCGTCGCAGTAGTAGGGCGTCTCGCTCTCCACGTTGAAGTAGAAATCGAGGTTGCCCGGTCCCGGCGCGCCGGTGGTCTTGACGTAGAGATCGGGCCTCGACAGGCCGTAGAACCGCCTTACCGACTGACCGAACCAGGTGGCGCGTCCTTCGTCGTAGGCCAGGCGGATGTCCTGGTTGCAGTCGGTGAGGTGGTGCACACCGCCGGGATTGTCGTTGCCGGAGTTCAGATGGTAGGCGTAATGGCCGGTTTCGTGCAGAACGACCGTATCGTTGTAGCCCGAAACGTCGCCGACGCGGATCCGCTTGTTGGCGGGGTCATAGGTCGACGTCGTCGCACCCGCATTCGGCTCCCATTCCAGGGTCAGGAGGTTGGTCGAGCCGGGCCGCGCGCCGTTCAGCGCGGCGATGTAGTCCACCGAGCGCAGCGCAACGTCGTAAAGGTTGAACGCCTCGCCACCCGCGCCGATCGCCGCCGTGATGGTGCCGAAGTTCACGTTGGTACTGGGACTGTGGTTCGGGACATTGGCGCTCGAGACGGCATAGGGGTTCTTGGGGATGATGATGTTCTCCACCTTCAGGAACAGCGTCGCGATCGCGGTGGAGTTCGTCAGGATCCGCACCAGTACCGTGCGGGTCTTCGAGTCGTTCACGGCAATGCTGAAATTGCCGCTGGCGTCGGTGGAACCGGTCGCCAACAGCGCGTTGCCTCCGTTGGCGTTGGCATCGCGCACCTGCACGGTGGCGAAGCGGATCGGGAGCGAAGGCTCCACGCCGGTGAAACCACTCTGGTCGAATTCACGGTCGACGTAGCGGAAGGTGCCGCTCGCCGTCCAGTTGGCGAAGACGGGAACGGCTCCCGCCACCATCAATGCCAGGAGGATGACTGCTCTGCGGAGGCCCATGACTCAGTTGCCTCCGTCGGAGACGCCCTGGTACTCGATCGCGCCGTCCTTGACGGGAGGCAGCGTGTCCTGCGCACCCACCAGAAGTCTGTAAGAAAGTCCGCGACGGACCGCCTTTCCCTTGGTCGTCGTGCCTGCCGCTTCGACGCTGACGATGTACTTGCCGTCCTTGGCCACCAGCAGGTCCTTGGGAATCTTGAGGTCCTGTCCGGCCGAGAGATCGACGGTCTGGGTGAAGACGTGGCTGCCGTCGGCGAAGCTGACGTTCGGCGGCAGCGTCACCGTCACCGTCACTTCCTTCAGCTCGACCGAAGCCAGGGCATCGAGATTCAGGGAGGCGACGCCGCCGTTGGAGTTCTTCTGCAGCTTCACCATCTTCACATCCAGGGCGAGCGGCGGTGACGGCTCGACCTCCATCGCCGGAGCGGGCTTCCCTTTCGCTCCCGGCTCCTTGCCGGAACCCGCCGCGCAGACCGGGGCCACGGCAATCGCGAGAACGAACAATGCGAGCCAGGCCTTGCAGGGCTTTCTCGTCATGGTGCCTCCCACGCCATCGTTTTCTGAAGGGCGCCCCGGAACAGGGGAAAACGTATCCAGCGGCGCGATCAGGAGAATTGGTGAATCGGGTCCGGACGAGCAAACATGGCTGGACGGCCCCCTCTCCGTCCAGGCTGGACAGACTTCATTTGTCTAGGTACCGTGAAATCGTTGCTTGTCAACGTGGAACTGTCCGTTTTTTTCTCACTTTCTGTAGGGATCATGGACAAAGAGGCGAGACCGCATCGAGGGATCGGGGAGTTCCATCTCCTTTCCGGCCCAGATCTCCCACCCCTCCCGCATTCTTCCCGGCCACCAGGTAGAACCAGCCATCCCCCTGGGAAGGTGTTTCGGGGTCGGAGGCGGGAGGATAGGAGCCGGTCCAGAAGCAGCCCCCCAACGAGCCGGTCGGCAGCAGCAGCAGCGAGCCTCGGAACAGCTGGTAGCCCTGGAAGACGGGTCGGGTCTGCCAGCTGATTTCGGCGGGCTCCAACACCTGGAGCGCCTGCACCTCCGGAGCGAAGAAAGACCCCAGATCGACGCTCTTCAGCGCCGGCCCCGAGCGATCGATCACCAGCGCCGATTCTTCCGCGGGGCTCAGCCCGATTCCCCACGGATCGGCAATTCCAAGGGGCTCCCAGGCCATGGCCTGCGTTGCGGCGCCGCTGGCATCGGCGATCACCAGGCCGGAGACCGGATCGCTGGCGAACAGGAAGCCGCTCGTCGGGTCCTGGTCGGCTCCCCGCGGCGTGGATGCTCCCGCAGGGGCCAGGTCGACAAATCCCGAGTAGAGCAAGGAAGTCGTCAGCCAGAACAGTCTTCCCAGGCTCTGATCGGCCCATCCGACCTTGCCCGCCGCCCGGTTCAGCACCACCCCTTCCGGGTCGGAGCTGCCGTAGGCGGCCACGGAAGTCCAGGCCGACACGTCATCGGCGTTTCCGAACACCTGATCCGGGCCGGGGGTGATCGAGTAGAGACGAAGGCTCGCCCCGTCCACCGCGAACAGGCGCGATTCAGAAGCCAGCCAGGCCGCCCCCGTCGGGCTGGCCAGCCCATAGGGTTGAAGCGAGATCTGCCCCAGGGTGGATCCCGAAGGCGACACGAAGTAAACCACCTGCCGCGAAGGATCACTCAGGACGCGGACCTGCGAGTCGGGATCAACCGACACGCCCGTGGATCCGGAGAGGTCGACGGTGGCGGGCACCCCCGCGTACTTGCGCAGGAAGGCTCCGCTGCGGGTGAACTCGGCGTAAGTGCCGCTGCTGTCGCTCACGGTGAGGCGGCCGGCAGCGGGATCCAGGGCCAGGTCCGTCGGATAGGGCGCCGCCGGCAGAGTGCTGAAAGCGGCCACGAAGGAGCCGGTGAGGGTGATCTCGAAGACCCTCGCCTCCTGGAAATCGGCGACGAAGAGATGATCCGACGCGGGGTCGTAGGTGATCCCGCGCGGGTCGTTGCACGGCGGCTCTCCCTGGGGCTTGTGCTTGAACGGCGAGGTCGAGAAGCTGCCGAGTCCCGCTCCTGCGGCCGTGACCCGGACGACGCGGCGCGCGACATTGTCGGTCAGATAGAAATCGCCCGTCGGACCGGCGGCGATCCCCGTGGGGGAGGCGGCCCCGGCGGGGCCCGTGTCGAAGAAGCCCAGCGAATTCCCCTGCGGGCTCACGCGAAAGACGCGGTCCTGGATGCTGTCCAGCACGTAGCGATCCGAGCTCCCGGACACCACCGCGATGCCGGCCGGGGCAATCGAAGTGAAAGGAGTCGTCCATTCCTGACGCATCAGGTCGATGCCGCCGATGGAGGCGGGTGCCCCCGCCGGCTCCGGGCGGAAGCGGATGAGCTTGCGCTCTCCGGAGACCGCGAGCAGCGTCGAGGTCGCGGGGTCCCAGGCGATGCCCTGCGGCGAGAGGGTTCCGAAAGGCGCGCTGTTCCGCAGCCCCAGCAGCGACCCGCCCGGAGAGAGGCGCAGGATCTTGCGGGCGGCATCGGCGGCCACCAGGGTCCCCGCCGCCGCGTCCCAGGACAGCCCGGTGATCGACGTGCCGCCCACGCTGCCGGTATCGAAGGAGCCCTGCAGCGCACCGGAGAGATCCAGATCGAAGACCCGGTCCAGCGCCGGATCTGAGAGATAGAGATGGCCGGCCGCAGGGTCGAGCGCAAGGCCCATCGGGTTGTCGGAGCCGAGCGGGATCGTGCTGAAGAGATCCAGAAGCTGCGCCTGATCAGGAAGCCCGTTGGCATCGCTGTCCACGGGCTGGATGTTGAACACCGATCGGGCGGTGGAATCGGCGACGAACAGCGTCCCGTCGCGCGCGTCGTAAGCCAGATCGGCGGGATTGGTGATCCCCAGCGCTCCGACCGACAACTCTCCGGCGGGCAGGCCCCCGCGGGTGAGGCGCACGAGCCGCTGCGCGTCGGGATCGCTCACCCACAGGCAGCCGGATGCCCCCGGCTCGAGGGTGACGCCGGCGATCCGGCCGCCGCCGAATGCGGCGGCCGGCAACGATTTGATCGGCGACCCGTCGGGCAGCGCCTGGACCAGGCGGGACAGGTATTGATCGGCGATCCAGGAGGTACCGTCGGCAGGATCGGTTTCCACGGAGATGGGCGTGAAGACGACGAGCGTCGGAACCTGTCCGAGGGGAAGGTCGGTAGCCGCGGCTGCCGGACCGGCTGCCGCAATGCCGATGGCGAGGGCCGCCGCACCTCTAAAGCAGCCTCGAAAAGCCGGAATCCGCATCCAACGCCCCTCTCGGCGGATCGTTTCCCTTCATATACCGATCCCGCTCCTTGGCGTCAATGCCGGTGTTATCCTTGAACCTCGTTTTTCCCGCGAGCCCCGCGGGATCCGGCCCTCGCGAGGAGACCGCGTGTCGATCTACCTGGACAATGCCACGACCACTCTTCCCGATCCGCGCATCCTGCCGGCGATGCTCCCCTTTCTCGGTGAGGAGTTCGGCGACCCTCGATCGCCTCATTCCCGCGGCAGAGTGGCGCGCGCGGCGCTGGAGAAGGCGCGGGAGGAAGTGTCTCAACTGGTGGGCTGTCTGCCGGAAGAGGTGGTCTTCACCAGCTCCGCGACCGAGGCCAACCATCTCGCCCTGCGCGGTGTTTTCCGGGCCAAGGGGCGGCGCTCCGCGCGCCTGGTCGTGTCGGCGATCGAGCATCTCTCGGTGCTGCACGCGGCGCAGAGCTTGATCGAAGAAGGGGCCCGGGTGGAATTGCTCCGGGTCGATCCGCGGGGCAGGGTCGATCTCGATCACCTCGAAGGCCTGCTGGGCTCACCGCCCGCACTGGTGTCGGTGATGCACGCCAACGGCGAGATAGGAACGATGCAGCCGCTTGTGGAGATCCGCCGCCTGTCCCGCTCCGCCGGCGCCTTGCTGCACACCGATGCGACGCTGACCGCCGGATTGTTCCCCGGTCTCTGGTCCGAGATCCAGCCGGATCTCCTGTCGCTCGCAGCGCATCTGTTCCACGGACCCAAGGGAATCGGCGCGCTCGTGGTGCGCGAGGGAGTGCGCCTCAAGCCGCAGCTGGAAGGGGGAACCCAGGAAGGAGGGCTGCGCTCCGGCACTCCGAGCGTCGCGCTCGCCGTCGGCTTCGGCGAGGCGGCGCGGTGGGCCCGCGCGGAATCAGCCGAGAAGGTGAGGCGCCGCCGCGATCTCGAGGCCAGGATGCGCTCGCGTCTCGAGCAGGAACTCGAGGACTATGTCGCCACCGGGGATCGAAAAGAGCGGCTCCCGGGACACCTGAGCCTCTGCCTGCGCTACGTGGAGGGGGAAGCCGCGCTCGGTCTGCTCGATGATGCCGGCATTGCCGCCGGCAGCGGATCGGCCTGTACCCGCGGCGCCGGAAAAGCCTCCCACGTCCTCGAGGCGATCGGCATCGAGCCGGTGCTGGCGCGCGGCGCGCTCGATTTTTGCTTTGGAGCCGGCGAAGCCGACTCGATGGCGGATCAGGCGGCGGCCGCGCTGGTGGAAGTAGCCACCCGCCTTCGCGCCCTCTCCCCTCTCACCCCCCGTCGCCCCTAGCGTTACCGAAATACCGCACCCTTCGCCCACCGATCCATCGCGGCTTGCGACCTTGCCTCGCTTGCGTACCGCGTGGGTTACGCGCCCTTTCTACGCACTCTGCAATCCGGGCGGTCAGAGGCCTCGATGCATGTGGATTTCAAACGAGCAGGCCGGCCCCTCAAAACGGACGGATGACCAGGCCGGTGAAAACCTTGGGATAGAAGTAGGTGCTCTTCTGCGGCAGGCGAATGCCCGACTGCGCGGCGCGCACCACAGCTTCGGTGCGCAGCGGATTGAGCAGGAAGGCTGCCCAGGCTTCGCCCGAGCGGACCTGGCGGAAGGCTTCCGCGGCGTCGGGGGTGAAGCCAAGCGCTCCGGCGGCGATGTCGGCGGGGCTTACTCCGAGAGCGGCCGACAGGACCTGGCGCTCCAGCACCACGGTGTCCAGATCGCCCGCGGACCCGTCCTCCGCTTCCGCCTGCGGTTTCACCTTCAAGAGGAACGGAGCGCCGCCGCGCGGCACGACGCCGAAGCTTCTCTCCCCCGCCGCCCCGAGCGCCTCGCGAAGCTCCCGGGGTCCGGCGGAATCGGGCGGGATCTCGACCGGGTGGCGGCGGCCCAGGATCTGCTGCAACGGCTCGGCGCCGATCCCGGCCGGCGCCGCCTTCAGCAGCCGGTGGATGGGGAAGATGCGGAAGCCGCGATCCTTCAGGCTGCAGAAGAAGGCCAGCACGAAGCCGGCCCCCTTCTCATCCGGGAGGCTGTCGCGCACCGCCACGGCCGATTCGTAGCGGTGATGTCCGTCCGCGATGAGGGTCCACTCGGAATCCAGCGCGCGGGAAAGGCGCCCGGTGAGCGGACCCTCAGGCACCACCCAGAGCTCGTGCCGCACCTCTCCCCGGTCGGTGAAAGAAATCAAAGGACCCGGCGTCGTCGCTTCTTCGAGACAGGCTCCCGCTTCGCCGCGGGAGTCGGGATGCAGCAGGAAGATCGGGCTCAGATTGGCACGGCAGGCGGCGATCAGCCGGGTCCGGTCGCGCCGCGGCGCCTCGAGGGTCTTCTCATGGGGCAGGACCGACGCACCGCGAGCCTCCGGCGCCGGCAGCTCGAGCGCACCGAGAAATCCGGTGCGTGAAGCCACCGATCCGTCGGGACCTCGAAAGGTCTGTCGATAGGGATAGAAAGCGGGAGCGGGATCCTGCACCAGGGTCCCCTCCGTCCTCCACTGGCGCAGTAAGGCCGCGGCGCCGGAATAAAAGGACCCGTCCTCCGTCCGGCCCGCCTCCCCGGGAAGAATCAGCCGGACGATGTTCTTGGGATGGAGTGCCTCGTAGGAGGCGCGGTCGGTCTCGGAGATGACGTCGTAGGGGGGCGCCGCGAGGCGATCCATCTCGGCGGCGAGCCGCGATGCGAAGCGCAGCGCCGGGAACGGGACGACCCGTGCCATAAGATCAGCGCTGCGCCGATTGGCCGGCGGACTCCAGCAGGCGCAACGACAGACGGGTGAAGTACTGCTGCTCGACCGCCCCGTTGGAGTAGCGCGGAATCCAGCGCATCGTCTTCGCTTTCTGGTCCATGCCGCGGATCTCCAGGAGGGCCCGGATGTCGACGCGGACCTCGGCCCCTGCGGCGGGGTAGATCTTGGCTTCGATTCCGAAGCGTCCGGAGCGCATGTCGTTGGTCTGGAAGTAGGGGTATTTCGGACCCGCCTTGGGGGGCGGGATCGAGAGCTCCACGCCGAATTTCTTGTCGTTGAACTCGGCCATATCGGTGGTGAAGGTACCCGCTTTGCGGTCCTGCTCCTTGACGCTGAGGCCGTCTTCTTTGAACAGCGACTCGAAAGCGGAACGCACCTGCTCGGGGGTCGCGTTGTAATGCCAGCTCCGCCAGGGCGAGCTCACGAGCGGCGGCACGTCCGGTGCTTCCTGCGGCTCGGGCATCGACAGCCCCGGCGAGGCGGCCCCCACGAGGGCGATCAGAAGGGGCGCAAGACGCGAAAGGCGTCGCTTCGAGTGCTGCACGATGGGTTCTCCCGGTTCGATTCCTGGATGTCCGGTGAGTATAGCACGGCGTCTGGAAGGCTCCCAGATAGGCCGCGGCACGGCAGCGGCCCATTGACATACGGCCTCTCCGGCCTATAATCGCTGGGTTTGCTTTTCATCTCCACGGTCTCGGCTCGACCTTTGCCAAGGAGCGATTCTCCATGACTCGACTCGCCCCGAATCATCCGCTCGCGCGACGGCGCGCGCCGGCGGCCATTCTCGTCTTGTCGCTGGCGGCGGCCTGCGGAAGCGGCCTGCTGGCCCAAGCGACAGCACCCACGCCTGCTGCGCCCGCTGCGCCGACTCAGCCGACGCAACCCGCCCAGATGAGCGGGCTGGATTTTTCAGGCCTGACGCCTGAGCAGATCGCCGCCGCCACCCAAATCCTCAACGAGACGCGGTGCAACTGCAATTGCGGTATGACGTTGGCGGAGTGCCGCGTCAAGGACCCGGGGTGCAGTCGCAGCCTGTCGCTGGCGAAAGGCGTCATCCAGGATTTCAAGGACGGGAAGAGCGCCGCGGTGGCCAAGGCGAATCTCCAGGCCGCGCTGGCGAAGGCGGCCACTCCCCCGCCGGCTCCCCCGGCGGCCGACCCGAACCAGGTTTTCAGCATCGACACCACAGGCGATCCCTACAAGGGACCGAAATCGGCCCCGGTGACGATCGTCGAGTTCTCCGACTACCAGTGACCCTACTGCGCTAGGCTTTTGCCTACCCTCGAGCAGGTGCTCGGGGCCTTCCCGAAGCAGGTCAAGCTGGTTTTCAAGCAGTATCCGCTCTCGTTCCATTCCAACGCCAAGCCCGCGGCGCTCGCCTCCCTCGCGGCCCAGCGCCAGGGGAAGTTCTGGGAGATGCACGATCTGATCTTCAAGAACCAGGCGACGATGAAAGACCCGCAGGGAAACTTCCGCTTCAGCGAGTTCGCCAAGGAGATCGGGCTCAACGTGGCGAAATTCGAGAAGGACCAGAAGGATCCCGAGCTGGAGAAGATCATCGCCGAGGACATGAAACACGGCGCCGACGCCCAGGTCACTGGGACCCCCAGCCTCTACATCAACGGCAAGAAGGTGAACGATCGATCCTTCGAGGGGATGAAGCGGCAGATCGAAGCGGAGCTGGCTGCCAAGCCTTCTCCCTCGGCCTCCAAGACGCCTTGAATCTCGCGGGTCCGGGAGGAGCCTCGCCTTCTCCCGGACCCACGATTCTCCCTCCCCACTCTTCTCAGCGCTGATTTTCCCGACTGCCCTCCAGATCCGAGAGCATCCGGCGTACCGCCGAGGCGATCGGCTCGGGCGGGTTCAGCTCCAGACATCGGCGGAACTGCTCGATCGCCTTCGATTTGCCATCCGGGCGGCGCATGTAGATCACCCCCAGGTTCTGCCGCAGCTCTGGTTGTCCGGGACGGACGGCGAGCGAGCTCAGGTAATAACGCTCCGCCTCCTGATCCTCTCCCTGCTGCTGATGCAGGTATCCGAGCAACGCCGTCGCCTCCCACTGTCGCGGGTTCAGCTTCAAGGAGCGCTGCAGCACCGCTTCCGCCTCGCGGCTCCGGCTCAGGCGGAGCAGGGACTCTCCAAGACCGCGCTCCGCCTCGGCCGAATCCGGTGCCCGCTCGACGGCTTCCGCGAATGCCCCCCGTGCCTCCTGCGGCCGCTGCTCCTTCAGGAAGAGATCGCCAAGGGCGATCCGGAAGCGCGCCGAATCCGGCGAAAGACGCACCGCCTCGAGCAGCTCCTCTTCGGCCGCCGGCAGATCGCCACGCCCTTGATGGATCACCGCCAGATTGTTGTGGGCATCGGCCGAGGCGGGATCCAGCGAAACCGCCGTGCGGTACGCCGTCTCGGCCTCCGGAAGCCGGCCCAAGGCCAGATAAGCATTGCCCAGGTTGTTGTAGAGGGAGGCTCGTTTCGGCTCTTCCGCCACCAGCCTGCGCAAGATCTCGACCGCCTCATTTGAAGAGCCGGTGTCCGTGAGCGCCACTGCCAGGTTGCGCCGTGCCGGGACGTAGCGCGGAAACAGCTCGAGACATCTGCGGTAATGGCCGATGGCCAGGCCGATCTCCCCACGCCGGCGGTAGGCGTTGCCCAGGTTGTACTGCACCTTGGAGCTTCTCGGCGAGACCCGCTCTGCCGCGCGGAACAGGGTGAAATCATCCTTCCATTCCCGGTTCCTGGCCCAGGTCCTCCCCGCCAGCAGCACCAGGATCACGCCGACGGTGGCGCGCGTCGTACGCGGCCGCTTGGCGTGCAGGAGCGCCGCCAGGGCGCCGCACGCGGCGCACAGCCCGATCGCCGGCAGGTACATCAGCCGCTCGGCGAACAGGGTCCCGATCGGGAAGGCGAGATTCGAGACCAGCGCGAAGGCACATCCCGCGAATCCGATCCCCCAGGTCAGAGCCGGGAAGCGGCGTCGCCCGCGCACCGCGAGAATCACCAACCCGAGGACCAGGGCCAGCCCCCCGAGCGCCGCGGGGTCGGAGGGCCCGGAGGCGGGAACAATCTGCACGGCCGAGTAATCGGCGGAGAGCTTCGCGGGGAACAGGAACAGACCCAGATAGCGCGGCACCATCGCGAACGCCGTGGCGATCCGCTGCAGCGCCGGCAGATGGGCCGCCGGATTGTCGATCTCCGGGATCGCGCCGGTCTCCATGAGGCTTCCGAGCGCCGCCCACCGCAGCGCCAGGTAGACGGCCGCCACGCCACCCAGGAGCGCGATTTCCATCCATCGCCTGCGGGCGGAGATGCCGGGAGGCCTTCCCAGGACGCCGTCCGTGAGAAGGAGGATCAACGGGAAGGCCAGCGCGTTCTCCTTCGACAGGAGGGCGAGAAGGAACAGCATTCCCACGAGGGGGACGACCGCCCGGGACCCGGCGGCCCGGTCCCGATCCAGGTGCAGCGCGCCGAGCAGGCAGAAAGCCGACAGCAGCTCGGCCCGGCCGACCACGCCGGAGACGGCCTCGGAGAGAAGCGGATGGACCGCGAAAAGGGCCGCGCCCGTCAGGGCGAGAGGGACGCTTCCGAACTGGGTGTCGAGCAGGCGGAACAGCAGGGCGGCAATCAGCCCGTGAAGCATGAGGTTGATCAGATGGAACCCTGCCGGTGCGCTGCCCAGCAGGGCCCGGTTCAACACGAAGGAGATCATCGTGGCGGGACGGTACAGCCGGTTGGAGAGCCCCTCACCCGACCAGTAGGGAGAAAGCAGCAGCCGGGGGATCCCATCGAGCGACTGCACGGCGGGGTTGTCCTGCACCGCGGCACGATCGTCGAAGACAAAGCCGTTGCGCAGGGTGATGCCGTAAACGAGCGCTGCGAGGAGGAAGACGGCGGCGGAGACGGAGAATCGCGGGTCGAGGGAGCGACGCAGCGGATTCAAGGGGCGCTATGCGCCGGCGCGACGGAGGTCGCTCAGCGGCTTCCCGAGGAGGCTTTCTTGGCGGGAACGCCCAGGGTGACGACGCGCTCCCCTGCGGAGTAATCCACTTTCCCCTGCACTTTCGCCTCCTTCCCTTTCTCGATCGTCAAATCCACGATGAAATCGCTCTGCAGCGGGACCCAGTGGCCGTTGGGAGTGAGGAGATCGAAGCCGAGATAGACATCGTAGCGCCCCTCGAGGAGCGGGAAGGAGTACTCCGGCTTCAGCGTCGTGCAGGCACTGTCCGGGATCCAGCGCGGGATCTTCTTGGCGGCCCCAAAAGGACGCCCCGCCTCCTTCTTGTCCTTCTCGGTCGGGAGACGAGGCTGCGGCGTCGTCTCGGTGGGCTTGGGCTTCTCGTAATAGGTCGTGCGAATGGTGGGCGATTCGAACAGCTTGGTGACGCCCGAAGTGCCGCGCCGGCTGACCGAGATCTGGTACTTGTACCCCATGGTGGTGATCAGAGGAGAGTTGCGCTGCTGGCGGGGCTTCTGGCGCGCTGCATCCGAGAACTCGAGCTCGTTCTGCACGACGCAGAACTGCCGGTTTCCGTCCAGCTTCAAGGTCAAGGTTCCCTGCTTGGAGGGATCCACGGGCTCCGCGGCGGGCGATGCTGCCGGGGCCGTTTGAGGCGCGGTCCGCGCCGGCGCCTTTTCCTCGGCCGGCGGGGGTTCCTGGCCGTCGGCAATCCCCGGGCGCGCCGAGAGCAGAAGTGTCAGCAATCCGATTAAAACGGGGACGATGCGGTAGGGGCGCTGGGCGGCTCTTATGCTCACCGGGACTCCTCATCCCCACCGTCGCGCGACCCGGCGCCTGTGCTATATTCGGCACGTCCTGATCACGGAAACGATGGTGGGCTGCGCCGCTCATTATAGTGACGCATCCGCTGCGCGGCAAAGCGAACCGGGAACTGAGATCCCGGAACTGCCCATATCGACTCAGGCGCGGGGGTCCTAGCTGGAGACCGGAAGCTTGCCACTTCCGGCCGGACGCGGGATACGGACCGGTGGCTGGAAACCCTGGGGCGCAGATACGGTGTGGGGCGGGTTGGGCAGTTCCGGGAATGTCGACCGAACAAGGCTCCGAGGGGCAGGTGCGCCCGCGCTGGGCGGCTCGCTTCCGGACTTGCTTCCGGTCACCTGACCTCCATTTTCGGCGAATCCCGCGAGGAGGGCACGGGCGGGAACCGACTGAATCGCGCGGGAATTTATACAAGAATTGGTGGACTGTCAAGAAAAAACACAACATTTGGTAGAGATCCCGGCAGCTTCCGAATTGACCCTCGCAGCCCTCGAGTTTCCTGAGATTCGCAGGATTCTCGAAGGGCGCTGCCGCACCCCCTACGGGCGGGAAGTGGCCCTGGCCGTGGCGCCGGAGTCGGGCTTCACGCAAGTCCGCAGGCTCCAGAGCGCCACCTCCCAGATGGCGCTATTCCGCCGCCTCGACGGAAACCTCCCCCTCTCCTTCGGCGCCGACATTCGCCCCAGCCTGGATCGCCTGACGGTGGAAGGGTCCACCCTGGCCGGGGCCGAAATCCATACCCTGGTAGCCCAGGTCAAGAGCTCGCTCGAAACGCGCGCCCTCCTGATGCGCTCCACCTACTCCGACCTCAAGGAGCTCGGGCGCGGTCTCCCCGATCTCGGAAACCTGGTGCGCTTCCTGGACGGCAAGATTACCCCGGCGGGCCAGCTGGAAGACCGCTGCAGCACCGACCTGCAGCGCATCCGCCGGCAGATCGCCTCGCTGTCGCTGCGCCTGGAGGCCGAGCTCAAGGCAATCGCTTCGCGGCACGACATCGCCCGCGCGCTGCAGGACGACTTCGTGGCGCTGCGCAACAACCGTCACGTGCTGCCGGTGCGCATCGACGCGCAGGGATGGGTGGAAGGGATCGTGCACGCTCTTTCCTCGAGCGGTTCCACCGTCTACATGGAGCCGCTCAGCACCGTGCCGCTCAACAACGAGCTGGTCCGGCTGAAGGAGCAGGAAGAGGTCGAGATCCATCGCCTCCTGCTCGAGTTCAGCGATCTGCTGCGCGGCCGCGCCGCGGAGCTTCGCGACCTGATCTCCCGGATCGCCGAGATCGACCTCCTGCAGGCACGTGCCGTGCTGGCGGAGGAGATGGACGGGGCTGATCCCGATCTCATCGAGGATGCCGCGGCCGTCTCTCCCTCCCTCCTGCTGTCGGGGGCCCGGCACCCGCTGCTGGAGCAGGCGCTGCGCGGGACGGATCGCGGCGTCATCCCGCTCGAGCTGACCCTGGACTCCCGCGAGCCGGTGCTGGTGGTGAGCGGGCCGAATACCGGGGGAAAGACGGTGGCGCTGAAGACGGTGGGACTTCTGGCGGCCATGGCGCAGTGCGGCTTGAAGGTCCCCGCCCGCGAGGTGCGCCTGCCGGTGTTCCGGCGGATCCTGATCGACATCGGCGATCACCAGTCGATCTCCGACAGCCTGAGCACCTTCTCGGCACGCATGGCCAACATCACCACGATGTCGCGGGAGGTGGCGCCGCCCGCCCTGGTCCTCCTGGACGAAGCCGGAAGCGGGACCGACCCTGAGGAGGGGGCGGCGCTCGGCGTCGCCATCATCGACTTCTTCCGGCGCCGCGGCGCCTTCGTCATTGCCACCACGCACCATCAGGGGATCAAGGCCTACGCCGCCACGACGCCGGGCGTGTCGAATGCCTGCATGGAGTTCGATGAAAGCTCCCTGCGCCCGCTGTACCGCCTGCGCGCCGGTGCCCCGGGCCGCAGCGGCGGGCTGGACATGGCCCAGCGGCTGGGACTGTCCGAGGAGATCGTCGGCCAGGCGCGCTCCCTGCTCCCGCAGCAGCGCGAGGCGCTGGACGGCTACCTGCGCTCGATTCAGGTCCTGCAGGAGGACCTGAGGAGCAAGCGGCAGGCGGCCGAGCTGGCCCTGGCGCAGGCGGAGCGCGCCGAATCGGAGCGCGCCGAGCGCGAGAAGCGTCTCGGAGAGCAGCGCGAAGCCCGCTTCGAACAACTCCTTTCCGAAGCCTCACAGCGGATGCGGCGGGAATGGGAGAGCGCCCTGGGGGAGATGATCGACAAAGAGAGCGAGCGACGCCTGCGGCGCGAGATGGAGCGCCGCGAGAAACAGGCATTCGAGGCCGAGCGTGCGGCGCTGCCCGGGGACCTCCTGCCGGCCCGCGCGCGACCCGCGCCGGCCTCGCCCGCCGCGCTGTCGCCCGGAGAGGCGGTGCGCGTGCCGGGGCTCAACCTTATGGGGACGATCGAGCGGCTGGACGGCGATCGCGTCGTCGTGCGTTCGGGATCGACGATTCTGAAGCTGCGGCGCGAGGAGATCGAGCGCCCCGCCGCCGCGCCCGGGCGCGGCACCACCCTGCCCGCCGGCGTCCGGCTGTCGCGCGCGCAGGAATCGGCGCCGGCACGCGAGATCCAACTCATCGGCAAGACGGTCGAGGAGGCGCTCGACCTGCTCGACAAGTACCTGGACGACGCCTCCTTGGAAGGAGTCAGTCCCCTGCGGGTGATCCACGGCCACGGCACCGGACGGCTGCGCACGGCGATCCATCGCTTCCTGGCGGAGCATCCTCAGGTGGACGGGTTCGCGGAGGCTGGCGAGAAGGAAGGCGGAAGGGGCGCTACGGTGGTGCGCCTGCGGCTCTAGGTTTTTTCAGTTGCGGGCGGAGCGGGGGTCGACCAGCTGCTCCATGAAGAAATCGAGCAGCAGCCTGACCTCGCGCAGGCCGAGCTCGCGCGAGTCGTGGCCCATCCGCAGGAGCTCCTCCCGGATGGAGCGGGCGTCGAAAGCGACGTCCTCGCGATCCTCGAACATGGTCGTCCTCGCCTCCTGCATCAGCACGCCCGCGATGTCCCCCAGCAGCACCGGCAGTTCCTTCAGGGAGAGGCCGCTCTGGCGCGAGAGCCCTTGCAGCTTCTCTTCGAACTCCTCGAAATCGACCGAGCTCAACGCACCCTCCGAAAGACGAATGTGGTTCCATCCTTCGGTGCCACGCCGCGCATCTCGTCCCCGGTGAGCGTGATCTCGAGAGAGAAGGGAGGCTCGGGATCGTAGACGACCACCTGGGCGCGCGTCGACACCTGTACGGTCGGGGCGAGAACCAGGCGGTTCCCTTCGAAGGAATAGGTTCCGAACTGGGAGATGTTGGTCTGGGTCCCCTGCTGCGAATAGTTGACCGTAGTACTGTAGTGTCCTTCCAGGAAAATGAACCCTCCCTGGGTATCGACCGATCCGGCCGGATAGACGATCTTCTCCAGCTTCCAGACCCCCTCGATTCCAGTGGCGGGACGGCTCTGGACGGGCGGCACGGCCCCTGCCGGCATCCCGGCAAGGAAGGCAATCAGCGCCGCAGAGACCTTCAACGACATGCTCATCATCTTCGCAAATCCCCATGGCCCGGGCCCGCCCTGTCCGGACCCGGTCAATATAGGTCTTGGCGCCGCCGCGGCAACGCCCGGCCAGCGTCAGGGAATCGTCAGGAAGGGATCCTCATTCGGCTTGCGTGAGGCGAGATCCATGGCCGCGTCGGTTCCCGGCGCCACCCGGACCGGCAGGTACCAGCGGTAATCGGTCGCCTCGTTCACGGTATAGATCGCCCAGAGACGATACTCGCCCGGGGCGACCCCGGCAAACCGGAAGCTCCCGTCCTCGCCGGCGTGGACCTCCTGCTGCGCATACCGCTCCACCAGGACTCCCTCGCGCCCTTCGTAGGTCGCCTGCAGCGCCGCGAGCTCCTTCTGTCTCGCCGCCAGGTCGCGCTTGGCGCGATCCAGGCTCTGCGTTGCCTGCCCCAGATTGTCGGTGCTGTTGAGAGCGGCGCGTCGCCTGGCCTCGACGCTGGCAATCTCCTCCTGGATTCGGTGCGCCTCCGGCTGGTAGGCGGCGGCCAGCTCACGGCGCGCCGCTTCGAGCTCGGCCACCTTACCGAGCAGCGCCAGCCTCGCGCCGGCGCCCTTGCGCACCTCGCCTCCCGAGAGCGTCACCACGATGCTGCCGGCGATCGCGCCGGTGCCGACTGTCTGGGTACTGTCGGGGACCACGTGGCCGCCGGCGGGCGCGGTTGGTGCTGTTTCCGCCGCGCCCGAGGCACGCACCCAGCCCTCCAGCGCGATTCGCACGTAACCCTCGCGTTGCTCGAGAACGCGCGGCTGCGCTCCCGACAGAAGGATGGCGACCGGGCGGCCGCCCGGCGCATCGAGCACTTCCGCGGGATTGCCGCGCTCCGAATCGGCCGCGGGCGCCAGCGTCAGCGCGGCGACGGTGAGAAGCATGAAGAGGCCTGCCGATCTCATGGTCGACTCCGTGGAGGAATGAAAGAGACCGCCGGCGCCGCGGCGTGCGGCGCCGGCGCGGCCGCGGGTGATCAGAGGTGGAAGACGAAGCCGAAGGTGTAGGTCTGGTCCGGTGCTCCGTCCGTGAAGCCGAGCCCGATTCCGAGGCGCAGCGCGATGTTCTCGGTGGGCCGGTAATCGAAGCTCGGGGTCACGATGGCGGCGGTATCGTCGCCCTCGTAGCGCTTCGTCTCGACGCGCCCTTCCGCGAGGAAGGACCAGGAGTAGGAGAGCCGGAAGATCCATCCGCCTCCGACGAAAAAGGAAGTATCGCCCGATCCCGTCCCCGAGACCTCGGGATCGCCGTTGAAGCGCACGCCCCCGTTCCACGAGAAGACGCGCTTCTCGCGCGTGCGGCGGTTGGCTACGAACAACTCGTAGTCGGCGGCCCCCGAGCCCAGCCCCTCACTCTCGTCCCCGGTCGCCAGCTTCACCACCAATCCCGCGGCCCAGGGCTTCTCGCCCCCGGCGATCTGGAATTTCCCGAAGAGGTTGGAATCGCCGAAGCCGTTGTTGCTGAAATCGCCGCCCAGCTCCTCGCCGAACAGGACCTGGTCCTCCGTGCGCGAGCGGTCCAGGTAGCCGAAGCTCCCGCCGACCTCGAAGCGCTCGGCGAACGCGAAGGCCGCGACCGCGGTGAGCTGCTTGTCCTTGCCGCCGTCGCCCCAGTCGGCGTAATCGCCCCGTGCCTCCAGCCAGGTGGAGCGAATCAGGCCGGCGTCCTCGATGAAATTGTTCAGCTGCAGCAGGCGGAAGTCTCCGGTGATCGGCTGCTGCGCCAGCGCCGGGGTGGCCGCGGCGCCGAGCGCCGTCAAGGTTGCGAGCAGGGCTGCGACACGGAAAAGGCGCGGCGTGCGCCGGAGCGGGGAAAGGTTCATCTCACGAGCTCCCAACGTTTGTGTAATCGGAGGAGATTGCCTTGATCCCGATCCGACCGCCGACCATATTCGCAGCGCGGCGGCGCCCCGGGACGCCCATGGACGGAAGCGCCGCCCGCTCCGCCGCCTCGGCGGGGGATGGAGCGGCCATGACCAAGAAGGAACTGATACACCGGATCTCCCGGGAGTGCGCCGGGACCTCGCCGGAGCGGCCTCCCGTCAAGATTTCGCCGCGCGCGGTGCGGCGGGGTCGGGGGGTGAAGGCGCGGAAGATCCTGCGTCGCGCCGGATGACGGGAGGCTAGGAGCTCTCCCGCTCCGTCTCCGACTGGCAGGCGCGCAGCCAGTCCTCGAGCGCGTCGATCTTCCGGATGTCGGGAAGCTTGGGCACGGCCGCGATCGGGTCCGCCGGCCGGACCTCAGAGTCATGCATGGTTC
>DASTZC010000114.1 GCA_035764505.1 Candidatus Polarisedimenticolia bacterium | reverse complement strand
ATCGCATCATCAAATATCTCACCGTGCGCCTGGACCACGACATCCCCGAGGCTCCCGCGGAGCCGGCCGCCGCGCCGGCCGCCGAGGTGCCCACGGCTCCCGGCGAAACTGAATAGAGCCCCCGCGGGCCGGAGGAAGGCAGGCAGATGGATCCCAGGGAAAGGGACCGAACGAAAAAAAAGCAGTTCCGCAAGAAGTTCCTCTTCCGCAAGAAGAAGTTCTGCAAGTTCTGCGAAGAGAAGATTCCCTACATCGACTACAAGGACGTCCGGCTGCTGCAGGGCTTCACGCCCGAGCGCGGCAAGATCTTCCCCCGCCGCATCTCGGGAACCTGCGCCAAGCACCAGCGCGAGCTGATGCAGGCCATCAAGCGCGCCCGCAACATCGCGCTGCTGCCGTTCACCGCGGACTAGGAGGTCGCAAGCGATGCGCATCGTGCTTCGGGAGACCGTGGAAAAGCTGGGCCGGCGCGGCGATATCTTGAAGGTGGCGGACGGCTTCGCCCGCAACTACCTGCTGCCGAAGAAGCTGGCGTTCGAGGCCACCGACGCCAACCTCAAGCGGATCGAGCAGGAGCGCAAGGTGCGGGAGGTGCAGGAATCGCGCGAGCGCCAGGACGCGCAGTCCCTGGCCGACCGGATCTCGCAGCTGTCGCTGACCGCGGTCCGTAAGGTGGGAGAGAACGAGGCGCTGTACGGCTCGGTGACCAACGCCGACGTCGCGGAGATGATGGAGAAGGAAGGCTTCTCGATCGACAAGCGGAAGATCCTGCTCGACGAGCCGATCCGGGCGCTCGGCATCTACGACGTCGCGGTGAAGCTGCATCACGACGTCACCGCCAGCGTCAAGGTCTGGGTGGTCAAGGAGTAGTCGTCGGATGCCATCCCGCGGCGTCACCGCGTTTCTGGCGTGCGTCCTGGCGTGGGTCCTTCCCGGGGCGGGGCATTTCTACCTCGGCAAGCGCAAGCGCGCCGGCGTGTTCTTCGGCGTCGTCTTCGCCACCTTCCTGCTCGGGCTGCTCAACGAGGGGCGGGCTTATCTCGCGGATCGCCAGCAGCCGCTGACCTACCTCGCGACACTCACCAACGTGGCAACCGGCCCCCTGGATCTCCTGTCGCGCCGGGCCACCTACCATCGGCTGGCCTACAAGCTGCCGCTCGAGGAGAACAGTCCTCAGTCGCAGGCGCTGCTCGCCGACATGCGCCGCAAGGTGGCGATGGTGACCGACGAGTACGGCACCACTTATCTGCTCACCGCGGGGCTGATGAATATGCTCCTCATCCTGGACGCCTTTGACATCGCCATCGGCAGGAAGTCCTAGGATGCTCCAGTCGCATTTCCTGAACATGGTGGTCTTCTCCGGCCTGGTCTCGGTCTTCTTCGCCTTCCTGACCCAGAACGAGCGGCGGGAGCGCTTCAAGATCATGGCGATCCTGTTTCTTTCGATGGTCGTCCTCTCCCTCCTCATCGCCTACGCCATGTTTCCCTTCCCGTTGAATACCTCGCGTTGAGTCCCAGCGTCCGCGCTCTGGGACTGTGGGTCCCGGTGATGGCGTACGCCGGGGTCGTCTACTACCTCTCCTCGCAATCCAAGCCCCCGGTGCCGGGGGGAATTCCCGACTGGATCCTCCATCCCACAGAGTATCTCGGCTTCTGCGTTCTGCTGATCCGCGCCCTCAATGGAGGGCTGCGCCGCAGCGTCCCGGCCCGACGCTACCTGCTGGCGGTGCTGCTGGCGGTGGCCTACGCCATTTCCGACGAAATCCACCAGCAGCACGTGCCGTACCGCGACGCCAGCGTCAAGGATGTTCTCTCCGACGCGCTCGGATCGGTGCTGGCGGTGGGGGTGGCCGAAGGGGCGCACCGGGTGGCGCGCCGCCAGCGCCGGGGCGGACTGAAAGTGACGCTGTACACGCGTCGCGATTGCCACCTCTGCCATGACGCGCGCGCCATCCTGGATCGGGCGGCCTGGGAGCTGCCGATCGAGGTGGAGGAAGTGGACGTCGATTCCGACCCGAATCTGGCGCGCGCCTACGGCGGGGAAGTGCCGGTCATCCAGGCCGGGACTTCCAAGATCTCCAAGCTGATCCCCGAGGAGGAGGCCATCCGCCGGCGCCTGGCGCGGCTGGCCGCCGGAGCCGAAGCGGTGCCGTTGCCGCGCGCCGCGCGCATCGGATAGACTCTGCCGCGCGCCACGCCACCCATCCCATGAGAGGAACCAGGAACACCGGCATGCGCATCGCCATCATCCCGGGAGACGGCATCGGCATCGACGTCACGCGCGAGGCGGTGAAGGTCCTCGAGGCGGTGTCGAAGAGCTCGTCCCTGACGATCGCCCTCGAAAACTATGACTACGGCGCCGAGCGCTATCTGAAAACGGGCGAGACGCTTCCCGCCGGCGCCATGGATCGGCTCAAGGGATACGACGCCATTCTGCTCGGCGCGCTGGGGGACCCGCGCGTCCCCGACATGAAGCACGCCGCCGACATTCTTCTGGGTCTGCGCTTCGGCCTCGATCTCTATGTGAACTATCGGCCCGTCCGTTTGCTGGACGAGCGGCTCTGCCCGCTGAAGGGAAGGACCCCCGCCGATGTCGATTTCGTGGTGTTCCGCGAGAACACCGAGGGCCTCTACGTGGGGACGGGGGGATTCTTCAAGAAGGGGACCGCCGACGAGGTGGCGATCCAGGAGGACCTGAACACCCGCAAGGGTGTCGAGCGCATCATCCGGCACGCCTTCGAGTACGCCGTCGCCCGCGGCCGCAAGCGCCTGGTGATGGCCGACAAGTCGAACGTCCTCACCTACGGGCACGATCTCTGGCTGAGGGTCTTTCGCCTGGTGGCGGCGGAATACCCGTCGATCGAGTCCCGCCACCTCTACGTCGACGCCCTGGCGATGCAGCTGGTGAAAGACCCCTCCCAGTTCGAAGTGATCGTCACCTGCAACATGTTCGGCGATATCCTCACCGATCTGGGGGCGCAGCTCCAGGGAGGATTGGGCATGGCGGCCTCGGGGAACATCCATCCCGGCCGCGTCTCGCTCTTCGAGCCGGTGCACGGCTCGGCGCCGAAATACGCGGGGCAGAACGTGGCCAATCCGCTGGGGGCCATCCTCACCGCCGCCCTGATGCTGGAGCATCTCGGCCGCGACGCGGAGGCGCGGCGCATCGAGCAGGCGGTGGTCTCCTGCATCCGCGCACAGCGCACCCCCAAGGAGCTGGGCGGGACGCTCGGCACCTGCGAAGTGGGGGACGCGGTGACGCGCGAGATTCTGGAAGGACATCCGGCCTGAAGCGCGCCGGTTACTCAGACGCGGGGGCCGGCTTCGGCTCCTCGAGCGTCTCGTTGAGCGCCAGCACTCTTCCTTCTTCCCTGCCGTAGCCGATGAACAGCCGTCCTTCTTTGCGCAGCGGCGGCGTGGTGAACCACTCTCCTTCCATGTCCAGCTGGTACTCTCCCGCCAGGACCAGATCCGGAAGCGACAGCACCGCCAGATGGCCCGAGGTGTAGGGAGAGAGGTAGATCCGGTCGGGAGCCGACTCGACGTCATCGGAGAGCCGGTGGCTCATCCGCACCCGCAGGAGAAGGTTGCCGCTGCCCGCCTTCAAGGCATAGAGGTAATCGTCGTAGGAAGCGAAGTAGACCCTGTCCTTGTAGGTGAAGGGGCGGGCGGTGCAGCGCGCTCCGGCCGGATAGCTCCACTTCTTACGGCCGCTGTTCTTGAGGGCCCACAGCCGGTTGTCGGCGGTGCCGAAGAAGAGAGCGCTGCGCCGGCAGAGCGGCTCGGAGGTCACGGCCGCGCCGGTCTTGGCCACCCACAGCGGCTTCCCCGACTGCCTCTCGAAGGCTTCGATGCCTGCCTCGGTGCCCACCGCGGCAAAGCCACGGCAGGCGGCCGCCGGAGCGGAAGGAGGGGAGGTGAGCGGTGCGCGCCAGCGCTCGGCGCCGTTGTTCCCAAGGCAGACCAGCTTCGACGAGCGCAGCGTCACGAAGATCTCGTCCGGCGTTCCGGTGGGCGGCGCGGCGACCGGCTCCGCCAGATCCAGGCTCCAGCGCTGCTCGCCCGTGGCGGGATCGAGCCCGAAGGCTTTGCCGTCCTCCAGGACGGCTACGATCATTCCGGTCGAAGCGATGACCGCCCCTCCCGCGGGGCGACCGCCGAGCTCGCGTCGCCACGCCTGCGAGCCGTCGGTGGAAAGCGCCACGATGCTCCCGTCCTGAAGGGTCGCCAACAAGTGCCCGCCGGCATCGCGCAGGGGCCCTTTCAATGGCGCACTTAGAGGGGTGCGCCAGGCGTCGGTGAAGCGCGAGTTGGCGACCGGGTGGACCGGCGGAGCGATCGGCTCGATGGGAAGGCTGCCGCGCTCGCGCCCGGTATAGGGATCGATCCCCTGGGCCCGCAGGGAAAGGGCGAGTGGAAATAAAGAGACGAACGCCGCGATTACGGCGGGGAAAACGCGCTGCCAGGCAGGGCGGGACGGCTTGTTCAAAGGCTCCTCGAGATGCAAATCGCGCCGAGTATAACCGCGCCGGCCGCTACGTCTCCAGCTTTGCGGGGCAGTAAGGCGTGTGCTATTCTCCGCGCTCTCCTGCGCCTCGGGAATTCGCCATGACCATGACGATGCAAGCGGTAAAAGGGACCCGGGACATCCTTCCGGGCGAGACGGAGCGCTGGCAGCGCGTCGAAGAGGCGGCGCGGCGCGTCTTCCGCCGCTACGGCTTCCGGGAGATCCGCACCCCGATCTTCGAGTCGACCGATCTGTTCACGCGCGGCATCGGCGAGGCGACCGACATCGTGACCAAGGAGATGTACACCTTCGAGGATCGCGGCGGCCGGTCGCTGACGCTGCGCCCCGAGAACACCGCGCCGGTGGTGCGCGCCGTGCTGGAGCACCACCTGCTGCAGCGCCCGGATGCCGAGCGTCTCTACTACCTGGGGCCGATGTTCCGCTACGAGCGACCGCAGAAGGGACGCATGCGGCAGTTCTCCCAGGTGGGGGTGGAGGCCTTCGGAACCGACGCGGCGGCGCTGGACGCCGAGGTCATCGAGATGGCGATGGCGTATCTCAAAGAGCTGCGGATCGACCCGGTCGCGCTGGTGATCAACTCGGTGGGCTGCGAGAAATGCCGGCCGGTGTACCGCGAGAAGCTGCGCGAAGCGCTGGCCGACAAGGTGGACCAGCTGTGCTCCGATTGCCAGCGCCGCTACCGGGAGAACCCGCTGCGCATCCTCGACTGCAAGGTGGGATGCCGGCGCTTCCTGGAGAACGGGCCGACCATCCTGGACACTCTGGACGAGGCGTGCCGCCTCCACTTCGAGACACTGAAGCGCTGCCTGGATCGGCTCGAGGTGCCGTACCGCATCGATCCGCTGTTGGTGCGCGGGCTGGATTACTACATGCGCACCACCTTCGAGGTGCTCGGGGCATCGCTGGGAGCGCAGAACGCGCTGCTGGGAGGCGGCCGCTACGATTCCCTGGTGGAGGAGATGGGGGGGCCGACGGTGGGGGGATTCGGCTTCGCGGCCGGGTTGGACCGCCTCGTCCTGTCGCTGCCGGAAGACCCGGCGCAGAACGCGGGTCCGGATGTTTTCATCGCCTGCATGGGGGAGACGGCCTCGGAGCGCGGCATGGCGATGGTCCGCGACCTCCGGCGGCGCGGCTTCTGGGCGGAGTGGGACCCGACGCCCGGCAGGAGTCTGAAGGCGCAGGCGCGGCGCGCGGATCGGCTCGGAGCGAGATATCTCGCCTTCTTGGGGGACGACGAGCTGCGCCGCGGAACGGTGACGCTGAAGACGCTGGCGGGCGGGGAGCAGCGCGAGGTCCCGCTGGATCCCGACACTCTGGCGAAGGAGCTGGCACGGTGAAGTTCTGGCACCGGACGAAGACCTGCGGCGATCTGTGCCCGGCGGACGCCGAATCGTCGGTGATCCTCACCGGATGGGTGCACCGGCGGCGGGATCACGGCGGGCTGATCTTCGTCGACCTGCGCGATCGTTACGGGATGACCCAGGTGGTGTTCAATCCCGAGGTGTCGCGCGAAGCGCACGCCCTGGCGCACCGGCTGCGCTCGGAGTTCGTCCTGGGAATCGGCGGGCGCGTGGTGCGGCGTGCCCCCGAGAACGTCAACGCCACGCTGCCCACCGGCGAGGTGGAGGTTCTGGTCGGGGAAGCCGAGATCCTGAACGAATGTCTGCCGCTGCCGTTCACCCTGGAAGACCAGGACCCTGCGGGCGAGGAGCTGCGCCTCAAGTACCGCTACCTCGACCTGCGGCGCGGGCGGCCCCAATCGGTTCTGGCGGCTCGGCACCGCATCCTCCTGGAGACGCGGCGCTACCTGGATTCGCAGAGCTTCCTCGAGATCGAGACGCCGATGCTGACGCGCTCCACTCCCGAGGGGTCGCGCGAATACCTGGTTCCCTCGCGCGTCAACCCGGGACGCTTCTACTCCCTGCCGCAATCGCCCCAGATCTTCAAGCAGCTCCTCATGATCTCCGGCTTCGACCGTTACTTCCAGGTGGCACGCTGCTTCCGGGACGAGGATCTGCGCGCCGATCGGCAGCCGGAGTTCACTCAGATCGATCTGGAGATGTCGTACCCCGAGCCACAGACGATCTTCACCCTCATCGAAGGGCTCATGGCGGCCATCTTCGGCGCGGTCGGCGAGAAGGTGGAGGCGCCCTTCCCGCGCCTCGACTACCGCGAGGCGATGGACCGGTTCGGCTCCGACAAGCCGGATACCCGCTTCGCTCTCGAGGTACAGGACGTTTCGACCGTGGCGGCGCAGACCCCGTTCCGGGTCTTCTCCGAAGCGGTTGCCGCCGGAGGCGTGGTGCGGGGGCTGCGCGTGCAAGGAGGAGGCGCCTGGCCGCGCAAGCCGATCGATGACCTGGTGGCCCTGGCGCAGGGATACGGCTCCAAGGGGCTCATCTGGATCCGGCTCGGAAGCGACGCTTTGACCTCCTCCAACCTGAAGGCGATCGGCGAGGAAGGATGCCGGCGGCTGGCGGAGGCCATGGGAGCATCGAGCGGGGATCTCGTGGTCCTGGCCGCCGGGGTGCGCGACCGCACCAGCCAGATCCTGGGCGCCATCCGGCTGCACCTCGGCCGGAGAGAGAAGCTGGTGGACGAATCAAAGCACCACCTCCTGTGGGTCCACAATTTCCCGTTGTTCGAAAAGGCCGAAGACGGGAGCCTCGTGAGCTGCCATCATCCTTTCACCTCACCGCAGCCGGCCGACCTGGAGCTCCTCGAGAGCGACCCGGCGCGCGTCCGCGCCCTGGCCTACGATCTGGTCCTCGACGGGGAGGAGATCGGCGGGGGGAGCATCCGGATCCATCGCGGTGATGTCCAGGACAGGGTCTTCCGGGCCCTCGGCATCTCCCCTCCGGAAGCGGAGGAGCGCTTCGGCTTCCTGCTTCATGCGCTGCGCATGGGCGCGCCGCCCCACGGCGGCATCGCCCTTGGGGTGGACCGCACCGTGGCGATTCTGACCGGCTCGACCTCCATCCGCGACGTGATTGCCTTCCCGAAGACCAACAGCGCGGTCGATCTGATGAGCGGGGCCCCCAGCCTGCCCGAAGACAAGCAGCTGAAAGACCTCCACATCCGGGTAAGCCTGCCCGATACCGCAGATTCCTGATCACAGGCTCCGAGGCATTCCCCGCACGAATTTTTGTACGGTTGAAGGTTGACAATCCGCGAAGCGGGATGCTAATTTCAAATCGATCGCGACCCCGCCTCACCAGGGGAGGCCGAGCCCGGCGCGGGCCGCGAATCTGAGGAGCGTCCCGTCAGCACTCCGTCCGTCCGGACCGTCACCATCCCCGAAAAGCTCTCCGCCGAGCTCTTCGGTCCCTACGACGAAAACCTGCGCACTATCGAGAAAGGCTCCAATGTCCGCATTGCGGCGCGCGGCGGCGAGGTCCATCTCTCCGGGCCGGTGCGCGACGTGGAGCGCGCGGAGCGCCTGATCCTGCAGATGGTGGACCTGCTGGAAAGCGGCTACGCCTTCCGCAAGGGGGACGTGGAGATCGCCGCGCGGCTGCTGCGCGACAACCCGGAAGCCACGCTGGCGGAGTTTTTCAGCCAGGGGCGGGTGAAGGCGGCCCCGGGCCGCGCCATCACCCCGAAAACGCTGAACCAGCGTCTCTATATCGAAGCAATCCGGGCGCACGATCTGGTGTTCGCCATCGGGCCGGCGGGGACCGGGAAGACCTACCTCGCGGTCGCCATGGCGGTTTCGATGCTCACCGAGAAGCTGGTCAGCCGGGTGATCCTGGCGCGACCTGCCGTGGAGGCGGGAGAGAAGCTGGGCTTCCTGCCGGGCGACATGACGGAGAAGGTGGATCCTTATTTCCGCCCGCTTTACGACGCCCTGTTCGCCATGATGGAGCGGGAGAAGGCGGGCGCGCTCCTGGAGAAAGGGATCATCGAGATCGCCCCGCTGGCCTTCATGCGCGGCCGCACGCTCAACGACTGCTTCGTGATCCTGGACGAGGCCCAGAACACCACTTCCGAGCAGATGAAGATGTTCCTGACGCGCATCGGCCACAACACCAAGGTCGTGATCACGGGCGACATCACCCAGATCGACCTCCCTCCGGGGCGCACCTCGGGGCTCATCGAGGCCCAGAGCGTCGTCTCGGCGATCGAGGGAATCCACTTCGCCTATTTCAACGATCGCGACGTGGTCCGCCATCCGCTCGTCCAGTCGATCATCAAGGCCTACGAGAACTACCGCAACGGCAACGGCGAGCCGTCGCCCGCCTCGGCCCGCCCGGTCCGCACCCGGCCCGGCAAGGCCTCCCTCTAAGGAAACCTGTGCCCGACAGCCCTGCCGCGCGTCGGACGGCGTCGCGGCGTCCGGGGGTCGAGCTGGTCTGTCGCAGCGGCTGCCGCCCTCCAGGCCTGACGGCCCTTCCCGCGCTGGCGCGCGCCTGTCTGCGGGCCGCGGGCGGCGGCTCGGCGGAAGTGACGATCCTGTTCACCTCGGATCGGGAGATGCGCTCCCTGAACCGGCGCTTCCGCGGAAAGGATCGCCCCACCGACGTCCTTTCCTTTCCCGCGCAGGAGGGACCGGGCTATCTGGGCGATCTGGCCATCTCCCTGGCCGCGGCGCGGCGGCAGGCGCGCGCGGCAGGCTGGTCGGTGGGCGAGGAGGTCCATTTTCTGATGTTGCATGGTCTGCTGCACCTGCTCGGATACGATCACGAGAGCGATGACGGCAGGATGAACCGCCTGCAGACGAGGCTGGCGAGGCAGATCCTGGGGCTGAAGATTTCGCCGGATCGCACCGGCGATGCGAGCGGCCGGCGAAGAGATCCGGTGGAGAAGCGGCGATGAGTGACGAGACCGATGATTCAGCAGCGCCTTTCCGAGCCGGGTTCGTCTCGCTTTCCGGCCGCGCGAACGTCGGAAAATCCACTCTCCTGAACCATCTGGTGGGGACCAAGGTCTCGATCGTCTCACCGGTGGCTCAGACGACCCGTGTCGTCATCCGCGCCGTCTCACGGCTGCCCGGCTCCGAGATCGTCTACCTCGACACTCCCGGAATTCACAAGCCCGAGTTCCGGATGAATCGTGAGATGGTGCAGCGCGCCCGCCAGGTTCTCTCCGAGGTCGATCTGGCGGCGATGCTGATCGAAGGACCGGAGGGATTTGGTCCCGGAGACGCCTATGTCACACAGCTCCTGAAGGAATCGGGCACTCCCGCACTGCTGGTGATCAACAAGATCGATGCGATGCCGCGCAACCGGCTGCTGCCGCTGATCGCCGAGGCTTCCGCGAAGCATCCCTGGGAGGAGATCATTCCCTGCTCGGCCCTCACGGGAGAGGGGTGCGAGGTCATCGTGCCGGCGATCTCCCGGCGCCTTCCGCCGGGCGAGCCGCTCTTCCCGGAGGAGTTCCTGTCGGACCTGCCGGAGTATCTGGCGGTCGCGGAGCTCATCCGCGAGCAGGTGCTGGTGCGCACGCGCCAGGAGGTGCCGCACTCGGTCGCCGTGATGGTGGAGAAAATGGAGACGACCCCTCAGGGCGATCGACGCATCGAAGCCACGCTGCTGGTGGAGCGCGACTCGCAGAAAGGCATCCTGATCGGCCGCGGCGGCGAGATGCTGAAGGCGATCGGCCAGAGCGCGCGGGCCGGAATCGCCTCGGCCCTCGGCACGGAGGTCCATCTCTTCCTCCAGGTGAAGGTGCGCAAGCGATGGCGGGACGATCCCGCCATCCTGCGGCTGCTGGGCATCGTCGCGGAGTGATCCGGCCCCGCCCGGGGCCGCCGCATCGCCGTGCTACAATGACCCCCCCAAAGCGGAACATTGCGTCGGCTCGCCGCCTTTGCCGCGCCAGCACGACAGGAGCCGGGTCCTTGCCACCGATTCGAGCCGAAGGGTTCGTCCTGAGAAGCCAGGTTCTGGGCGAAGCCGACAAGATCGTCACCCTCCTGACGCGCGAGGAAGGGAAGCTCCGCGCCCTGGCGAAGTCGGCACGCAAGAGCCGCCGGCGGTTCGGCAGCTCGCTGGAGCCCTGGAGCCGCGTTTCGGTCGCCCTGTTCGAGCGCGAGTCGTCCGATCTCGCGCGACTCGACGCCTGCGATCTGCTGGAGTCGGCGTTCCGCCTCCAGGAGGATTTCGACACCGCCTGCCTGCTCGCCTACCTTTCCGAGGTGACCGACCTCTTCGCCCGCGACCGGCAGCCGGAGCCTCACTATTTCCGCCTCCTCGAGTCGCTGCTCCGCGCCCTGCGCGAGGGGCTCTCGCGCGATGTCGCCCGCCGCTACTTCGAGGTCTGGACCCTGAGACTGCACGGATTGCTCCCGGAGCTGGGCAGCTGCCAGGAATGCGGCGCGGCGCTCGGCAGCCGCGGCATGGTGGTCGACGTGGTGTCGGGCGGGGCCTTCTGCGTGCGTTGCGCCCCCGCCGGGGCGGGGCGCACGACCCTGAAAGCGGCTGGCGCCGCCATGATGGAGTCGATCCTGCGCTCGCATCCGTCCCATCTGATCGGCGCGCGGCAGGACGCCGCCGGTTTGGGGCAGGTGGGTCATCTCGCCTCCTCCGCGCTGGCCGCCTTCACACAGACCCGCTTCCGCAGCGAGCGCTTCCTCTCGCCGCACAAGGCCGCCTCATGAATTTCCAGGAGCTGGTCCTGGCGCTTTCCGAGTTCTGGGGCCGGCAAGGGGCCGTCCTGCAGCAGCCCTACGATCTGGAGGTGGGGGCGGGGACGATGCATCCCGACACCTTCTTCCGCGTCCTCGGTCCGGAGCCGTGGCGGGCCGCCTATTGCTCCCCGTCGCGGCGCCCGGTCGACGGCCGCTACGCCGAGAACCCGTTCCGCGTCTACCGGCACTACCAGTTCCAGGTGATCCTGAAGCCCTCGCCTCCGGACGTGCAGGATCTCTACCTCGCGTCGCTGGCATCGTTCGGGGTGCAGGCCGCGCGCCACGACGTTCGCTTCGAGGAGGACAACTGGGAGTCGCCGACGCTGGGGGCGGCGGGGGTGGGCTGGCAGGTGATGCTGGACGGCATGGAGATCTCGCAGTTCACCTACTTCCAGCAGACGGGAGGGCTGGAGCTGTCGCCTGTCTCAGCCGAGCTGACCTACGGCTCGGAGCGCATCGCCATGTTCCTGAACGGGGTGGAGAACGTCTTCGATCTTCCCTGGAACGGTTCGTGCACCTACGGCGACATCCGGCGGGAGGAGGAGGCGCAGTTCTCGCGCTTCAATTTCGAGGAGGCCGACCTGGCGCTGCACTCCCAGCGGTTCACGGAGTTCGAGAAAGAAGCCTATCGGCTTCTCGAGGTGGGTCTCTATCTGCCCGCCTACGATTTCTGCCTGCGCTGCTCGCACACCTTCAACGTGCTGGATGCCCGGGGAGCGGTCAGCACCACCGAGCGGCCGGCTTACATCGCGAGAGTCCGGAAGATCGCCTGCGCCTGCGCCGAAGCGCACCTGCGCCGCCGCGAAGAGCTCGGATTCCCGCTCCTGCGGAATGTTTCCGCCGCAGATTCGCCGTGAGCCCGCACCCCGACCGCTGGTTCCTGCTCGAGATCGGCTGCGAGGAGATCCCCGACGGGATGATCCTCGACGCCCTGCGCTGGCTGGCGCGCGAGTTCGCAGCGCTGACGGAGCGCTCGCGTCTGGGAGACGTGCGCTTCGATCCCGGGCTTCTGGGGACGCCGCGCCGGCTCGCACTGCGGGCCACGGGATTGCTGGAAGGGCAGCCCGATCGCGAGCTGGAGGTCACCGGTCCGCGCGTCGAGGCCGCCTATGACAAGTCCGGTGCGCCGACCCGGGCCCTGGAAGGATTCGCGCGCGCCCAGGGGACGACGGTGGATCAGGTGTATCGCACGCGAACTCCCAAGGGGGAGTGCTTGGCGGCGCGCAAGAAGGAGACGGGCCGTCCGGCGGCGGTAGTCCTCTCCGAGGCGCTGCCCGATCTCGTCTCCGGCATTCCGTTCGCGAAAACGATGCGCTGGGGCTCGGGGAGCTTCCGCTTCGCGCGGCCGATCCGCTGGATCGCCTGCCTGCTGGGGAGCCAGATCATTCCTTTCGAGGTGGCCGGGATAAAGGCCGGGCGCCGAACCCTTGGGCCGCGGTTTTCGGGCTCGCGGATGCTCGAGATCGGTGATGCCGGCGAGTATGTCGAGATCCTGGAAAAGCACGGCGTGATGGTCGATTTCTCGCGCAGGCTCCGCCATATCCAGGAGGCGGTGCGACGCGAATGCGCCCGAGTGGGGGAAGGCAGCAGGCTGGATGCTCCCGACTCGCTGTCGGAGACCCTCGCCGGTCTGGTGGAGCACCCGGTGGCCTGCTTTGGCAGCTTCGATCCGGCCTTCCTGGCCCTGCCGGCGGAGGTTCTCTCCACCGCCATGATCCATCACCAGCGGTTCTTTCCGGTGAGGCACTCCGACGGCCGTCCGGCGCCGCACTATGTGGCGGTGCTGAACTGTCCCGACGATCCCGCGGTGATCGCCGGCATCCGTCAAGGCAACGAGTGGGTCCTGCGCGCGCGCCTGCGCGACGCCGATTTCTTCTGGAAAGAGGACCGCAAGCGCGGCCTGTCGGAGAGGACCCCGGATCTGCAGCGCATCCAGTTCGAGGCAACCCTGGGGGATTATCGAAGAAAAGTGGAGCGGGTTGGAGAGCTGGCGGGGTCGCTGGCCGGCGATCTCGCCGAAGCGGGAACGGCGGTCGACCTGGCGGCGGTACGGCGCGCGGCCTCGCTGTGCAAGTCGGACCTGACGACCCTGATGGTCAAGGAGTTTCCGGAGCTGCAGGGAGTGATGGGGGGATTGTACGCGCGCGAGGATGGGGAGCCGGAGGCGGTGTGCGTCGCCATCTCGGAGCAGTACCGCGGCGCCGGCGGCGATGCCACACGCGAGGGGTTCACCAGCCGCGAGGCGGCGGTCCTGGCGATCGCCGACCGCATGGACACCTTGTGCGGCTTCTTCCTGCTCAACCGGATCCCCTCCGGCTCGAAGGATCCTCTCGGATTGAGGCGCAGCGCCCTGGCGGCGATCCAGGCTGCTCTGGATCAGCGGCTGCATCTCTCCTTTTCACGCCTGCAGCGCCGCGCCGCCGAGCTGTACGCCGAGCAGGGGATTGCGCCGCGCGAGGACGGGATCGGGCGGCTGATCCCTTTCCTCGAGGAAAGGCTGCGCTTCGTCTGCCAGGAAGGGGCCCAGCTGCGCTACGACGCGGTGAGCGCGGCGCTGGCCACCGGCGGGGACGATCCGGTCGATGCCCTGGAGCGGGCGCGGGCGCTCGACGGCATCAAAGGGCAATCCGATTTCGAATCGCTCAGCCTGTCGTACCGGCGGGTGCGCAACATCCTCGCCGACGCGCAGGTCGAGCCGCTGGGCGACGAGAAGCTGACCACCCCGGAGGAGCGCGCGCTGCTCGAGGCGGTGAAGGATTGCGAGCGACGCTGCGCTCCGCTCTGGGAGAAGCGCGACTATGCGGCGGCGCTGGGCGTCCTGGCCGGGTTGCGGGCCCCGCTGGACCGCTTCTTCGAGAAGGTGCTGGTCATGGATCCCGATGCAGAGATTCGGCGCAAGCGGCTCGCCTTGCTGCGCCGCATCTCGCTCCTGCTCCGGCGGGTGGGGGATTTTGCGGAGATGGTCCTGGAAGGGGAGACGGGGGCGCTCGCCTCCTCGAGGGGGACGCGTGGCTGAGACGGCGAAGCGGGTCTACTTCTTCGGAGAGAGCCAGGCCGACGGACATGCCGGGTTGCGCAGCCTGCTGGGCGGCAAGGGGGCCGATCTGGCGGAGATGAGCCGCCTCGGAATTCCCGTCCCTCCCGGCTTCACGATCACGACACAGGCCTGCCTGGAATACTTCGACCAGGGAAATCGCATCACGGATGGCCTCACCGGCGAGATCGAGTCGGCCCTGGAGCGTCTCGAGAAAGTGCTGGGGCGCCGCTTCGGCGATCCGCAGCACCCGCTGCTCGTCTCGGTGCGCTCGGGCGCGCAGGTGTCGATGCCCGGGATGATGGACACGATCCTGAACCTCGGTCTGTCGCCGCAGTCCGCCGAAGGGCTGGGGAAGCTGACCTCCAACCCGCGCTTCGCGTGGGACTGCTTCCGCCGGCTCATCCAGATGTATGCCGACGTCGTCCTGGAGGTGGACCGCGGCCTGTTCGAGAAGGCCCTGGAAGAAACCCGTACCCGCCGGGGCGCGGGGGAGGATTCGCAGCTCTCCGCGGAGGACCTGCAGGAGCTGTCGCGCCGCTTCCTGGCGATCGTCAAGGGAGTGGGCGGGGTCGACTTCCCGCTGGGCCCCAAGGAGCAGCTGTACGGCGCGGTGGCGGCGGTGTTCCGCAGCTGGAACAACGCGCGCGCCGTGACCTACCGGAAGCTGCACCGCATCCCGCACGACTGGGGGACGGCGGTCACGGTGCAGGCGATGGTGTTCGGGAATCGCGGCGAGACCTCCGCCACGGGCGTGGCCTTCACCCGCAATCCCGCCACCGGCGAGAAGGTCCCCTTCGGCGAGTACCTCCCCAACGCGCAGGGGGAGGACGTGGTGGCCGGAATCCGCACGCCGCGTCCGTTGTGCCGCGTCACCGGCAAGGGAGACGGAGCATCGCTCGAGGAGGTCCAGCCCGAGGCGCACCGGCAGCTGCTGGAAGTCTTCTCCCGCCTGGAAGGGCACTACAAGGACATGCTCGACATCGAGTTCACGGTGGAGGAGGGGAAGCTCTTCATCCTGCAGAGCCGGCGCGGCAAGCGCACCGGCTTCGCCTCGGTGCGCTGTGCCGTGGAGATGGTGGCGGAGAAGCTGATCGAGCCGAACGTGGCGGTGCAGCGCGTCGATCCGGAGCAGCTGGTTCAGCTGCTGGCGCCGATCTTCGAGCCGGCGGCCAAATCGGCGGCGCTGGCCGAGGGGCGTCTGCTGGCGCGCGGGCTCAACGCCGGCCCCGGTGCCGCCTCGGGCCGCGCGGTGCTGTCGGCGGAGCGGGTCGTGGAGATGGCGCGGCGCGGCGAGAAGGTGATCCTGGTGCGCCTCGAGACCTCGCCCGAGGACATCGCCGGCATGGCGGCGGCCGAGGGGATCCTGACGGCGCGCGGCGGCATGACCTCGCATGCCGCGGTGGTGGCCCGCGGCATGGGGAAGATCTGCGTGGTGGGCTGCGGCGATCTGACGGTCGACCCGGAGCAGCGCATCCTGCGCTTCCGCGACCAGGAGATTCGCGAAGGCCAGCCGATCTCGATCGACGGGACGACCGGCGAGGTGCTGAAGGGCTCGCTCCCCACCATCCCCTCGGAGGTGATCCAGGTGCTGGTGGAGCGGACCCTGAAGGAGTCGGACTCGCAGGTGTTCCGGCACTTCAGCACGCTGCTGCAGTGGGCCGACGCGGCGCGCACCCTGGGGGTGCGGACCAACGCCGACACGCCGACCGACGCGCGCGTGGCGCGCGCCTTTGGGGCCGAGGGGATCGGTCTGTGCCGCACCGAGCACATGTTCTTCGGAGCGGACCGGATTGCCGCGGTGCGCGAGATGATCCTTTCCGACACCGAGACGGAGCGCCGGCGGGCGCTGGCCAAGCTCCTGCCGATGCAGCGCCAGGATTTCGTGGAGATCTTCCGGGCCATGGAGGGGTTGCCGGTCACCATCCGCCTCCTCGATCCTCCGCTGCACGAGTTCCTGCCCAAGGACCGCGCGGCGCTGGAGGCGATCGCCGCGGAGATGGGCGCGGGCGTGGATCGCCTCTGGGCGAAGGTCGAGAGCCTGCACGAGTTCAACCCGATGCTCGGGCACCGCGGCTGCCGGCTGGGTCTGACCTACCCCGAGATCTACGAGGTCCAGGCGCGCGCCATCTTCGAGGCGGCCGCCGTGCTGACCAAGGAAGGGACGAAGGTCTTTCCCGAGGTGATGATCCCGCTGGTCGGCATCACCGAGGAGTACAGCCGGATGGCGGCGCTGGTGGCGCGCGTCCAGCAGCGGGTGAGCGAGGAGACCCGCATCCCGCTCGACGCGCGCATCGGCACGATGATCGAGATCCCGCGCGCCTGCCTGCTCGCCGAGGAGGTGGGGAAGATCGCCGAGTTCTTCTCCTTCGGGACGAACGACCTGACGCAGCTCGGGTTCGGATTCTCCCGCGATGACGCCGGCGTCTACCTGCCCTTCTACGTCGAGCGCGGCATCCTGCCGCACGATCCCTTTCAGAGCCTCGATTGCGAGGGGATCGGCCGGCTCATCCGCATGGCCGTGCAGGAAGGGCGCAAGGGAAAGCCGGGCCTCAAGGTGGGGGTGTGCGGCGAGCACGGAGGCGATCCCGCCTCCGTGGAGTTCTTCCACGATGCGGGGCTCGATTACGTGAGCTGCTCGCCCTACCGGGTCCCCGTGGCGCGCCTGGCCGCCGCGCGGGCCGCCCTCGCCTCCCGGCGATGAGGGGAAAGGGAAAGCTTCCCGCTTGAGAATCGCCATCCTCTCCCGGAAGAGGACCCTGTACACCACCCGGCGCTTCATCGAGGCCGCCCACGCCATGGGCCACGAGCCGGTGGTCCTGGATCCGATGAAGTGCTTCCTGGTCCTCTCGAGGCGCACGCCGCAGATCTACTACGGCGCCGCCGACCGGCCGCTGCCGCGCATGGATCTGGTGCTGCCGCGCATCGGTGCGTCGGTGACCGAGCACGGACTGGCGGTGGTGAACCAGTTCGACATGATGGGCGTGCCGATCGTGAACAACTCGCAGCCGATCGCGCGCTCGCGCGACAAGCTGCGCTGCTTCCAGCTGCTGTCGCGCAAGGACGTGGACATCCCGCGAACCGTCATGGCGCGCGAGCCGCACCAGATCTCCGCTGCGCTGGAGGCGGTGGGCGGCCCCCCCGTGGTGCTCAAGCTGATCCGCGGCACCCAGGGGATCGGGGTGATCCTGGCCGAGACCGAGCAGGCGGTGCAGTCGGTGATGGACACCCTCTGGTCGCTCGGGCAGACGATTCTGATCCAGGAATTCGTCGCCGAATCCGAAGGAAAGGACATCCGGGCGCTGGTGGTGGGCAACCGGGTGGTGGCGGCGATGCGCCGCCAGGCCCGCTTCGGCGAGTTCCGCTCCAACCTGCACCGCGGCGGCGGCGCGGCGCTGGTGGATCTCGACGAGGAGTACCGCAAGGCGGCCTTGCACGCCACGCAGGCGATGGGGCTGCAGGTGGCGGGGGTCGACCTGCTGGAATCGCATGAAGGGCCGAAGGTGATGGAGATCAACTCCTCGGTCGGCTTCGAGGGATTGGAGAAGGCCACCGGGATGGACATCGCGGGGATCATCCTGGAGTACGCGGTGCGCTACGCGCGCCGCCGGGGTGGGGGAGCATGGCGGAAGAGCTGAAGATCGGCGGCAAGGTGGTCTCGCCGGGCGAGAGCCAGGAGATTCTCCTGAAGATCAGCGAGTTCTACACCGCCACGCCGGTCAACATCCCGGTGATCGTGGTGCGCGGTCTGCTGGAGGGGCCGCGCCTGTTCCTCAGCGCCGCCATCCATGGCGACGAGCTCAACGGCGTCGAGATCGTGCGCACCATCATGACCGAGCTCGATCCGGCGAAGCTGAAAGGGACGGTCTTCTGCACCCCGGTGCTGAACCGCTGGGGCTTCCTGAACCACTCGCGCTACCTGCCGGGAAGGCGCGACCTGAACCGCTACTTTCCCGGCAACCCCGAGGGCAATCTGGCGCAGCGGGTGGCCCACAAGATCTTCACCGAGATCGTGCAGCGCGCCGAATACGGCATCGACTTCCACACCGCCGGGGCGGGACGCACCAACCTGGCGCACATCCGCGGCGATCTCGACAACGACACGGTGCGCCGGATGGCCAAGGCCTTCGGCACCGAGATCATCATGGACCAGCCGGCGGCGGGCGGTACGCTGCGCGCCGCGGCGACGCGCGCCGGCATCCCCACCATCATCCTGGAGGCGGGGGAGACTTTCCGTTTCCAGCGCTCCATGGTGCAGCGCGGGGCGGAAGGGGTACGCAACATCCTGGGGGACCTCGGCATGGTGGAGCATGCCGCCAAGGAACCGCGCTTCCAGGTGATCGTCAAGGTATCGGAATGGATTCGCGCCGAGCGCGGCGGCATCCTCGACCTGCGCGTGCGTCCCGGCGATCTTCTCTACGAGGGGATGGAGGTCGCCAAGGTCAGCACTCCCTTCGGGCGCGAGGTGACCGACATCAAGTCGCCCCTGACGGGACTGGTGATCGGTATCACCACGATTCCGCTGGTGCAGCCGGGCGATCCGATCTGTCACATCGCCAAGCTCGAGAAGACCCTGCCGACCGTGGAGAAATACTGCGTCGAGGACCCGGGCGGCCGCAAGCATCTCGACCTGATGGAGGCCTGATGGCGAAGATCCGGAAGCTGGACCCGCGCACGGCGGATCAGATTGCCGCGGGCGAGGTGGTCGAGCGGCCGGCCTCCGTCGTCAAGGAGCTGATCGAGAATGCCCTGGATGCCGGCTCCGCTTCCATCCGGGTGGAGATCGCTCGCGGCGGATTGGAGGAGATTCGGGTCCTGGACGACGGCGACGGGATGGAGAGCGAGGATCTCGAGCTGGCGGTCCAGCGGCATGCCACCTCGAAGCTGTCGCGCATCGAGGATCTGGGCGATTTGAAGACCCTTGGGTTTCGCGGCGAGGCGCTCCCTTCGATTGCCTCGGTCTCGCGCCTGCTCCTCGAGAGCTGTCCCGACGAGTCGGGGCGGGGAAAGCGGGTGCGGGTCGATGGAGGAGAGAGGTCTCCCCTCGAGGAGGTCGGCCATCCGCGCGGCACGACGGTGGTGGTCCGCGACCTCTTCTACAACACGCCGGCACGGCGCAAGTTCATGAAATCCGAGACCACGGAGCAGGAGCAGATCCTCGACGTGGTGTCGCGCGCGGCTCTGGCCCATTTCGACCGCCGCCTGGCCCTCGCCTCCTCCGGTCGCACGATCCTCGACCTGCCACCGGCTCGCAGCCGCGCCGAGCGGGTGCGCCAGCTCTTCGGCGAGGGGGTCGCGGCGCAGCTGGTTCCCTTCGCGCGGCATGCCGGGGCGCTGTCGGCGGCGGGATTCGCCTCCAAGCCGGAGCTGCATCGCTCCGCCGCCCGCGACGTGCGCCTGTTCGTTTGCGGGCGGCCGGTGCGCGACCGCGGCCTGATGAGCGCGGTCCTGCAGGCCTATGCGACGCTGCTGCCTCGCGGCCGCTACCCCTTCGTTCTCGTTTTCCTCGATTTGCCCCCGGAGCGGGTCGACTTCAACGTGCACCCCGCCAAGTGGGAGGTCCGCTTCGCCGATGCCGGCGGCATGTTCGAGCTGGTGCGCGGGGCGATCCGCGCCGCGCTGCAGAACGAGCGCCCGATGGTCCCCCTGGCCGGCCTCGAGGCGCCCACCGCTTCCATTCCACCGGCTGCGGGTTCTTCCGCCGCTTACTCCGAATTGGTCGGCGAGACGCCGGCCGCCTGGACCTTCTCGCCCGTCCCCTTGGCGCAAGATACCGGCGCGGAAGTCCCGCTGCCCGAGGCCGCCGCTCGCGGCGAGCGCCTGCGTCCGCTGGCCCAGTACCGCGATAGCTATATCCTGGCCTCTGACTCGGAAGGCCTGGTGATCGTGGACCAGCACGCGGCCCACGAGCGCATCCTCTACGAGCGGCTGCTGCGCGAGGCACGCGATCGCCAGGTGCCGCGGCAGGCGCTGCTGTTTCCGGTGCCTCTGGATCTGGGGCTTGAGCGCAGCGAGAAGCTGCATTCAGGGAAGGCCAGGCTGGAGGAGCTCGGCTTCGTTCTGGAGCCTTTCGGCGAGAATTCCTGGCTTCTGCGGGAGGTTCCGGCGATTCTATCCGACGTCGATCTGCCCTCCCTGGTTGCCGATCTGGCGGATGACCTCGGGGCCTCCGGCACGGGCTCCTTCGAGGCCCGCATGGACCGCCTCGCCGCCACCGCCGCCTGCCACGCGGCCGTCAAGGTCAATCATCCCCTCACTTCCGAGAAGATGGCCTACATCCTGGATGCCCTCGGGGAGGCGGCCTCGCCCATGACCTGCCCCCACGGCCGCCCGGTCGTCCTGAGGATTCGCCACGACGCTTTGGAGAAGAACTTCCTCCGTCGCTGAGAAATAGGGGTTGACCCTTCCCTGGGCTCACCGTAATATTCCTGAGCCAATATGCTCAAAGGGCTTAGAGCTTTCCGTCGATTCCAGGGCTTGGTTCGAATGGCGGGGATGGGTGTGGCCATCGCGGCCTTCGCCGCCGTTCCCTCGCAGGCATCCCACGTCGTAACCTTCACCGGCGGCGGGACCCTGGAGATTGCCTCCTATCGCATGGAAGGCTCGCGCATCATCGTGACCCTCGAAGGAGGGGGCGAGCTGGCTTTCCCGGCGATGCAGGTCAGCGGCATCGCGAAATCCACAACCCCTGCGCCGGTCCCGGTCCCGCCGGCACCCATCGCGCCGCCCGCCGTCGCTCCGCAGTCTCCCCAGGCGGCGACGGAGATACCGCACATCTCCCCTTGGGATCCCGAGCCGGGAGTCCGGGCCCTGATACGTCAGGTGGCGGCGTCCATGGAGGTCGATCCGAAGTTGCTGGAGGCTCTGGTGGAGACGGAGTCGAAGTTCGATCCCTACGCCGTCTCAAGGAAGGGGGCGATGGGGCTCATGCAGCTCATGCCCGACACCGCCCGCCGCTTCGAGGTGGGAAATGTCTTCGATCCGCGGCAGAACCTCGAAGGAGGGACCCGCTACCTGAAAGAGCTGCTGGCCCGCTACGACGATACGGCCCTCGCCCTGGCCGCCTACAATGCCGGCGAGGATGCCGTCGACCGCTACAAAGGCATCCCCCCCTACCGGGAGACGCGCGGCTACGTGTCGCGCATCCTCCGGCGCATGAAGCCCTGACGCGAAAATCTGCACCGGCCAAATCGCCGGATCTTCCCCCTCGGGTCCCAGAAGAGCGCGCGCCAGATCCTTCCCTCTGAACCCGTCCACCTGCAGCGAGGTCTTGTAGAACTGCTTCGCCGCCTCGCGCTGGCCGGTCTGCCATCGGGTGCGTCCCAGGAAGAGGTTCTTCCAGCCCAGGATCCAGGGAGCCGACAGCTCCGGCGAGTCGGGAATCTTGGCGAGATAGGCGCGCGAGTCCTCCCACTGGCGCTGCTGGAAGGCAAGCCTTCCCCGATGGAACAGCAGCTCCGGCGAGGTCGGGTTCTTCAGCAGCAATCCGTCGATCAGGCTCAACGCTTCCTTGGGGGACGCGCTCTCCATGCGTGCCAGCGAGCGTGCGATCGCCGGGTCCTGCCAGGCGGGTTTGCCGAAGCGAGCTCGCAGATCGTCCCGTTCGAGAGGCGTTGCCTGCAGCGCCGCGAGGATCTTGTCGAGGGCCTCGCGGTCGCCGGTGCGATAGGCGGCGCGCGCCCCGACCGACAGCGCGCGGGCACGCCACTCGGTCTCGAGCGGGGGACCCTGCACGGCGGCGGACAGCTCGCGCAGCGCCTCGGCGCCATGCAGCGAAAGCTCCAGCGAGTCGGCGAGCTGCACCTGCAGGAGGCGGGCCCAGGAGGCCTGCTCGGCATTGTGCGCGCCGCGCGACGCCGCGATGGCCTGCTGCAGCGTGGCATGCGACTCGGGGTAGTAGCCCAGGCGCATCTGCAGCTCACCGACACTCCCGAGAATGATCGGCGAGCCGGGATTCAGCTCCAGGGCGGTCTGCAGGTGGCTCAAGGAGGTGCGGTACTTGTGCTCGTGCTTTCCCTGGTAGATCACCGCCAGCAGCAGCTGCGCCTCCGTTCGGAAGTAGCGGCCGTTGCGGGCCACCTCCTCCAGCTGCGAGAGCCCGAGCGCGCTGTCGCCCCCAGGAAGGAAGAGCACCGTCCGCAGTCCCTTCACCAGGACATTGACCTTGTCGGCGTAGTAGTTGTAGGCCCCCAGCCCGAAGCGCGCATCGATCAGATCGGGACGCAGCTGCGCCGCCTTCTCGAGCTGGCTTTTCCCCTTCCGGGCCGCCGAGGCGGCCTTGAAGATATGCTTTTCGGCGGCGCGGTACTGGGCCAGGAAGATGTAGGCCGTTCCCAGCGACATCAGTGCGTCGGGATCCTCGGGAGACAGGTTCACCTCGGCCTGGGCCAGCCGGAGCGCCTCCTCCAGGTGGTATTCCATGGTGTCGTTGCTCACCTTGGTGCCCGACTGCAGGCGGCGCCACCATTCGCAGAAAGCCAGGAAGAGATGGCCGCGGGGATCGGAAGGGTAGTGCTGCAGGAAGGAGCGGAAGCGCATCTGACCCTGGTTGAAGCGTCCCTGGTGCAGCTCCGACAAACCCTGCATCAGGTCGGCATCCTTCTCGGCCGGCTTGACGGGGATCTCGGCGCCGGCCGCCAGAGCGAACGAGATGGTCAGGATGGGAAGTAGAGCTCCGATGACGCGCCTTGCCCGCATGTCCCCCTCTTCGAAGACTGGTTAAGGCCGTCTTTCAATATAGCACGCGCTCCCGGGCGCGCCTTCCTGTCAGAGACCTGACGGTGCGGCGGATGGCTGACTGGGAAACCGGGCCGACCTTCCGTTACCTTTTGCTTCACCCGCCCTCCTCTTCTTCCAAAGATCGCGCGGCATCCGCCCGGAACCTGCCGCGCTTCCGACACGGCGATGGAGGCTTAGACAACCTGCCGCCCCGTGTCCAAACCCTGGAACACTTCTTGCTGTTTTTCGCGACAGTTCACAGAGGTGCACCCCCCACGTCCGGGGACCGGCCTCGGAGGAAAGGAAAACCCGAAGATGGATGCGACGACGAATCGTTCACGAATCCTGGTGGTCGGCGGCGAGGACGGCACCGCCGCGACCTTTGCCGCCCCGCTGACGGAAGGGGGACACCAGGTCGCCCGGGTGACCACGGGACGGGAGGCGCTGGCCCGCGTCGAGGCGCGGTCGGCCGACCTGATCCTGGTCGATTGCCAGCTGCCCGACATCGACTCGCTCGATCTGCTGGTGCGGTGCAAGCAGCTCAGCCCCGGCAGCCCGGTCTTCCTCACCGCTTCCTCGCCCTCCGTCGAGACGGCCGTGGAGGCCCTGCGCCGCGGGGCCTACGACTTCCTGCTCGCCCCGGTCGAGCCGGCCGAGCTGCTGCGGCGCGTGGACAACGCCCTGCACCTGCGGCGCCTGGGGGAGCAGCGCCGGCGCACGGCGGAGGAGCTGCAGCACGAGAAGGTGCGCAACCTGGAGATGCGGCGCGATCTGCAGGCGCGCTACGGCTTCTCGGCCATCCTCGGGAAGAGCCCCAAGATGAAGCAGGTCCACGATCTCGTCCTGGAGATCACCCGATCGGATTCCACCGTGCTGATCCAGGGGGAGAGCGGCACCGGCAAGGGGCTCATCTCGCGCATCATCCACTACAACAGCCAGCGCTGCGATCGCCCCTTCGTGGAGGCGAACTGCGCCATCTACTCGGAAGGGGTGCTGCATAGCGAGCTGTTCGGGCACGAGAAAGGGGCATTCACGGGCGCCGTCAAGCAGAAGCGGGGACGCTTCGAGCTGGCGAATACCGGCACCATCTTCCTGGACGAGATCGGCGAGATCAGCCAGGCCACCCAGATCATGTTGCTGCGCTTCCTGCAGGAGCGCCGCTTCGAGCGCGTGGGCGGCGAGGAGACCCTGGAGGTCGACGTGCGGGTCATCGCGGCGACCAACAAGGTCCTGTCGGAGAGCATGGAGCAGGGGACTTTCCGCAGCGACCTGTTCTACCGCCTCAACGTCATCCCGCTGTTCATCCCGCCGCTGCGCGAGCGCTCGGAGGACGTTCCCCTTCTGGCGAACCGCTTCCTCGAGGACTGCGCCCGCAAGGCGGCCAAGAGCTACCAGGGATTCACGGACGAAGCGCTCGAGGCCCTCGTGGATTATTCCTGGCCGGGCAACGTGCGCGAGCTGGAGAACGCCGTGGAGCGCTCGGTCGTCCTGGCCAAAGGGGAGTGGATCACACTGGCCGATCTGCCCTCCGGAGTACGCCAGCCGCTGGAGGATCGCGGCCCCATGAAGCTGTCGTTGTACGAGAACGAGCGGCTCTACATCTTGAAGACGCTGGCGGAGTGCAACTGGAACAAGAAGCTCACGGCGTCGGTGCTCGGGATCAACCGGTCGAGCCTCTACAGCAAGCTGAAGAAGTACGGCATCGGCGCGGAGTCGGCCAACTGACGAGGGACCCGGGTCCCCTCGCTGCGGAGGGGGGGAGGCCTTGATGGCGCTCGCCTCGCAGCCCCGACGGCTGCGCATCTACCTGTCGATGGTCAATGTTCTGGGCCTGTCGCTGGCCGCGCTGGTGCTCTTTCGCCAGGCTCCCGTCCCCTCCATCCCGCTCCTGGTCATCGCCGCCATGGCCGCGGTCGCGGCTCCCCACACCGTCACCATCGGCGCCCGCATGGAGATGAGCGTCTTCCATCCGTTCATCCTCACCGCGATGCTGGTGCTGGGGCCCGGCGCGGCCCACCTGACGGCGGTGGTCTCGGTCGCCTCGATGGCCATATTCCCCCGGCAGCGCTGGGAGAGCTACCGCCTGTTGTTCAACCTCAACGGAATTCTGATCACCACGTCGGTGACATGCCTCCTGTTCGCCGCCGCGGGCGGGCACAGCGGCAGCCCGCTGCTGGAGCGCGATCTTCCCGCGCTGCTCGCCAGTACCGTGGGCTTCTATCTTTCGAACACGCTGCTCGTCGCGGGGGCCGTCGGATTGTCCACCGGCAGCCGCATCCTGACGGTGTGGAAGGAGAAGTATCTCTGGTCGGCGCCCAGCTACTTCGCGGGGGCGGCCCTGGCAATGATCCTCGGGCTGATGGTCGGCCGCTTCGGCATATACAGCCTGCTGCTCTGTCTGCCGCTGTCGGCGCTGCTCTACTACTCCTACCGGCTCTACGTCGAGAGCCTGGAGGAGAAGCAGAAGCACGTGGACGACATCCAGCGGATGAACCGCGACCTGGAGCGCAAGGTTCGCGAGCGCACCGACGAGCTGGAGATCCTCAACCAGAAGCTCAAGGAATCGAACGCCGAGCTGATCCGGGCCAATAATCTCAAATCCGAGTTCCTGGCCAACATGTCCCACGAGCTGCGCACGCCGCTCAACGCCATCATCGGCTTCTCCGAGCTCCTGCTGGAGCACGGCGATCGCTCGCTGGCCGATTCGCAGCGCGAATACGTCGGTGACATCCTTTCCAGCGGCCGCCATCTGCTCGAGCTGATCAACGACATTCTCGACCTCTCCAAGATCGAGGCGGGCAAGATGCGCCTGGCGCTCGATGAGTTCGACCTGGGGCAGGTGGCCGAGGAGGCGCTGATGATCCTGAAGGTGGAGGCGTCGCGCAAGGACATCCGGCTGGAGGCGGAGCTTGAGCCGGGGGCGCGCGATGTCGTGGCCGACCGCTCCAAGCTGAAGCAGATCCTCACGAACCTGCTGTCCAACGCCGTGAAATTCACCCCTCCGGGAGGGCGCGTGCGGCTGGCGGCGGCGCGGCGCGACGGACGGCTGGAGATGCGCGTGGAGGACACCGGGATCGGCATCCGCAAGGAGGACCAGGAGCGCATCTTCGCCGCCTTCATCCAGGTGGATGGCTCGTATGCGCGCAAGTACCAGGGCACCGGGCTCGGGCTGACCCTGGTGAAGCGCTTCGTGGAGATGCACGGCGGGACGATCACGGTGGAGAGCGAGCCGGGGAAGGGAAGCACCTTCCGCGTCACACTTCCCCTGTCGGCGCGGGAGGAAACTTCCGAGCCGGTCGTGGCGCCCCCGACGGAGGCCAGCGCCGAAGCGGCCGGAAGCGAAGCGCACCTCGGCGGCAAGTCGATCCTGGTGGTCGAGGACAATCCAGCGAATCTGAAGCTGGCCCGAGAGGTTCTGGCGTCCCGCGGCTATCGGGTTCTGGAGGCGGCGAGCGGCGAGGAAGCCCTGGACACGCTGCGCTACATCCACCCCGATCTGATCCTGATGGACCTGCAGCTCCCCGGCATGGACGGCCTGACCGTGACGCGCCGCCTGAAAGGGGACCCCGCGACCCGCCATATCCCGACCGTGGCGCTCACCGCGCACGTGATGGCGGGGGACGATTCGCGCGCCCTGGAGGCGGGATGCGTCGGCTATATTCCCAAGCCAATCGACACGATGAGCTTTCCGCAGCGAGTCGCCGAGATCCTGACGCGCTACCCCGCGCCGCAAGGATCCGGCAAGCCCAAGGAGACCGCATGACGACCCAGGCGACGATCCTGGTGGTGGACGACGACCCGAGGAACCTCAGGCTGATGGAGTCGATCCTGAAGTCCTCCGGCTATCCGGTCCTGAGCGCGCACGACGGCGAGGAGGCCCTCGGGACCCTGTCTCGCGAGCGGGTCGACGCCGTGCTGCTGGACGTGATGATGCCGGGGATGAGCGGCTTCGAGGTCTGCGGCCGGATTCGCGGGCGCTACGAGACGCGATTGCTGCCGGTCATCATGGTGACGGCGCTCAACTCCCTGGAGGAGAAGGTGCAGGCGCTGGAGATCGGCGCCGATGACTTCCTGTCGAAGCCGGTCAACCGGGTGGAGCTGCTCGCCAAGCTGCGCACCATCCTGCGCGCCAAAGCGCTGCACGACGAGGTCGAGCAGACCCGCCTCCAGCTCGAGGAAAAGAACCGCGAGCTGCTGAAACTGGAGCAGATGCGCGAGAAGCTGACCCAGATGGTGGTCCACGACTTGAAGAACCCGTTGACCGGCATCGTGGGAAACCTGCAGCTGCTGGAGATCCAGGGGCCGGGGATGCCCGCCGAGTCGTTCCGGCAGATCCTGACCCGCACGCAGGAGAGCGCGCGCCAGCTGATGGGGCTGATCCTGACACTGCTCGACGTGGCCCGCATGGAGGAGGACCAGCTCACCCTGAAGCGGCGCCGCCTGCGCCCGGAGGATCTGATCCGTTCCTGCCTGCGCCAGGGAGAAGGGCTGGCGCGCAAGGCGGGAGTCGAGCTGATCGCGGCCCTGCCGGACTCCCTTCCCGAGGTGGAGGCCGACCCCGACCTCGCCGCCCGCGTCCTGGGAAACCTGCTTTCCAACGCTCTCAAGCACACGCCGACGGGTGGCAAGGTGGAAGTCGGCGCGGCCGCAGAAGGGGAGGGGGCGCGCTTCTGGGTGCGCGACACCGGCGAGGGAATCCCTCTGCAGCTGCTGCCGCGGGTGTTCGACAAGTTCGTCGTCGGGGAGCCGTCCCCCAATGAGGCCGGCATGGCGCGCGGCACCGGGCTGGGTCTGACCTTCTGCAAGCTGGCGGTGGAAGCCCACGGCGGCAGGATCTGGGTGGAGAGCCAGCCAGGCGCGGGCAGCAATTTTTTCTTCACCCTGCCCGGCTCTTCCGCGCCCGGCGAACCCGCGCCGACGGAAGCGGCGCGTTGACAGGCAAAAAAACGCTGTGCTAGCATCCGCGCGCTCTATCCGAGCAGCTCTCCACGCCGGTGGTGTCCTGCGCAATCCAGCGTCCGCTCCGAGGAAGTGGTGAGCACTCCTTTCATTCCTGCCACGCTGGTCGAGATCATCCGCGACATCTTCCTTGCCGAGAGCAGCGGCGTGCTGACCCTTTCCCGGCCGGAGGTCCGCAAACGGATCCACTTCGATCGCGGGATGATCTTCTTCGCCGACTCGAGCCTCGAGGATGAGGGGCTCATCGATTTCCTGCTGCATGATCGGGCCCTGAACGCCCAGGACATCCCGCAGCTCGAGGGGGTCCGAGGCGACGACTGGACTCTGGCGCGCCGGCTGTTCGAGTCGGGAAAGGTCCCCCTCGAGAAGCTGCAGCAGGGGATGCGCTCGCAGATCCAGCAGGTGATGGTCTCCACCTTCCGCTGGGAATCGGGCGAGTCCTCCTTCCTGGAGACGCCCCCGGGGTCGGGGGAGGTCTTCTCGACCGACGTGGTGCTCACCTTCGAGTACCTGATGCGCGGCATCCGCTCGATGGCGGGATTCGCGCCGCTGCGGGAGGCGTTGCACCGCCTCGATCGCAAGGTCAAGCTGAGCGATAACCTCTACCTGCCGCTGGAGAAGCTGGCGCTGCATCCGGTGCAGGGCTTCGCGCTGTCGCGGGTCGACGGCACGGTCCGGATCGGCGAGATAGCCGCCCTGATCCCTCCTTCCGAGGAGGATACCGCGATGCGCTTCCTTTTCTGCCTGCTGGTGCTCGGCATCATCGAGACCGTCCCACCCCTGGGGGCCGGGCCGGTGGCGGTGCGCAGCCTGCTCTCGGGCGATCGCGAGCAGACGGAGCGCCTCGATCGGGAGGCGGCCGTGATCAAGGAGATGGGGCGCATCCTCCAGGCGGGAGAGTCCTGGACGGTGCTGGGGGTGGACGCCACCGCCGACGTCGAGACGATTCGCAAGGCCTACGACACGAGGAAGGACGCTTTCCGGAGCGATCGGTTCCTCAAGAAGACGCGCGATGCCTACCGCGACGAGCTGATGCTCATCGAGGGGAAGCTGCTGGAAGCCTACCTAGCCATGACCCAGAGCCACATGCGCTCGGCCCGGCAATCCGGCGCTTCCACCGGGTCGGTGACGACGCTCGACATGGAGACGCTCAGCAAGCGCAAGGAGCTGAGCAAGACCCAGACGCAGGAAATGCTCGAAGAGCAGGCGAGGCGCTCGGAGTTCTTCTATGTCAAGGCCCGGGAGTTCTTCAAGGCCAAGGACTTCTACAATGCCATCCAGTACTGCGAGCAGGCGCTCAAGGCCTACGACGCCGACGCCCGCTACCATTCGCTGCTGGGCCAGGCGCTGCTGCGCAACCCCGATTACCGATGGCAGAAAAGGGCCGAGCAAAGCCTGCTGAAGGCGGCCGAGATCGACCCCTGGAACGCCGAACACTTCGTCCACTTGGGGACCTTCTACCGCTCCCACAACTTGCTTCGCAAAGCCAAGAAGAGCTTCGAGAAAGCAGTCGAGGTAGCCCCCTCCCACAGCGAGGCGCTCAAGGCACTCTCGGAGATGAAAAACGTAGAGTCCTGAGCTATTTGCCGCCGGTCGACCCCGTTGACATCGGATCGTTGCATGCTATAATCCGGCCCCACGGAGGGGCGGATTTGTTCATTGAAGTCAACAAGATCCCCCCGGCTGGACTGGAGATCGATCGCGCGCTGAGCCTGCCGCCGCTTCCCGAAGGAAGTGGTGAGACGGCCCGAGTTGAAAGTGCGAGGCTCCTGGGGTCGCTCCGCAAGACGGCTTCCGATGTCGAGTTCCGGGGAAAAGTGCAGGCGGATGTCTCGCTGAACTGCAGCCGCTGCCTGACGCCTTTCCGCTTGAGTCTGGAGGCGCCCTGCCATCGGATCTTCCGGCCCGGGCCGCTCGGCAGGCCCGAATCGGAGCACGCGCTGGTGGAAGAGGATGTGGCGCTGACGCCTTTCGACGGGGTCCGGGTGGATCTCGGCGAGATGGCCCTCGAGCAGATCGTTCTGGCCGTTCCGCTGAAGCCGTTGTGCCAGCCGTTGTGCCGCGGAATCTGTCCGCGGTGCGGCGCCGATCGCAACACGCAGCCCTGCGACTGCCCCGAGGAGCCGCAGGAATCGATACCGTTGACGACGAAGATCACCCTCTAACCAACCTTTCAGGCCGGACAAATGCCCAATCCAAAACGAAGACACTCGCGAGCCCGAAGAGATCGCCGCCGGGCCCACGACGCGCTGGCTCGTCCCTCTCTCTCCCGTTGCCCCCGGTGCCACGAAGAGAAGCTGCCGCACCGGGTCTGCCCCCACTGCGGAACCTACAAAGGGCGCGACGTCATCGAGGTCGCGGACGTCTAGAGGGCCGGTGACGGGCCCGCCGATCCTCCCGATCCGCTTCGAGGTCAGAGGATGAAGCCGAGAATCGCCCTGGACGCGATGGGAGGGGACTTCGCGCCCGCGAACACCGTGGCCGGCGCCCTGATGGCGGCCCGCGAGCTGGGCAGCCAGGTCGTGCTGGTCGGCCGGCAGGACGAGATCGAGAAAGAGCTGAAGAAGCATTCCCGGGTCCCGGACACCGTCACGATCGTGCACGCCAGCGAGACGGTCTCCATGGACGAATCGCCGGCTGCCGCGCTGCGCCGTAAGAAGGACTCCTCGCTGCGTGTCGCCGCCAACCTGGTGCGCGACGGCGGCGCCGACGCGCTGGTCTCGGCCGGCAACTCGGGAGCGGTGATGGCCACGGCCATGTTCGTCCTCGGCACCGTCTCCGGAGTCGATCGCCCGGCGCTGGCGGCGGTGGTCCCAAACCTCAAGGGAACCACCGTCTGGCTCGACGTCGGGGCCAACGTCGACAGCAAGCCTCAGCACATGCTGCAGTGGGCCATCATGGCCCACATCTACGCCAAGAACCTGCTGCGCATTGCTTCACCCCGGGTCGGCCTGCTCAGCAACGGCGAGGAGGCGGGCAAGGGGAACGACGCCGTCAAGGAGACCTTCAAGCTCCTGCAGGAATCGCGCATCAACTTCATCGGCAACGTGGAGGGCCACGACATCTTCGACGGCAGCGCGGACGTGGTCGTGTGCGACGGATTCACGGGGAACGTCTCGCTCAAGGCGGTCGAGAGCGCTACCGAGACGCTGTTCCACTTCCTGAGGCAGGAGTTCTCGCGCTCCTGGAGGACGCGGCTGGGGTACGTGCTGTCGCGCCCGGCCTTCAAAGGATTCAAGAAGCGCGTCGATTATGCCGAGTTCGGCGGCGTGCCGCTGCTCGGTGTCAAGGGGACCACCATCATCAGCCACGGCCGCTCCTCACCGCGCGCCATCCGCAACGCCCTGCGCGTGGCGGGCGAGGCGGTGGAAAGCGGCGTCAACGAGCAGATCCGCAAGGAAATCGAGGAGAGCTCCCATGGGATGCGATCGGTGACCGCATGAGCCCCGCTTCCGCGTCCGTCGAAGGCCTCAACCAGTCGAGGCTGCGGGCCGTGGTGACCGGCACCGGCTCCGCCCTCCCTCCGAAAATCCTGACCAACCACGACCTCGAAAGCATGGTCGACACCTCCGACGACTGGATCACCACGCGCACCGGGATCAAGGAGCGGCGCATCGCCGGGGAAGGGGAATACCTCTCACAGTACGCCACGCAGGCGGGAGCGAAGGCCCTGGAGATGGCCGGGGTGAAGGGGGAAGACCTCGACCTGATCATCTGCGCCACCGTCACCCCGGACTGCCCGATCCCGTCCACCGCCTGCACCATCCAGGACAATCTCGGTTCGCGCCATGCCGCAGCCTTCGACCTGTCTGCCGGCTGCTCCGGCTACATCTATGCGCTGGCCGTGGCGGACCGCTTCCTGTCGGGCGGCGGCTACCGCCATGCTCTGGTCATCGGCGGCGAGCTGTTGAGCAAGTACGTCGATTGGAAGGACCGCACCACCTGCATCATCTTCGCCGACGGGGCCGGCGCCACGGTCCTGACGGCGCGCGAGGGGACCGCCGGCATCCTGGCCAACAGTCTGCGCTCCGACGGATCCATGGCCGATTTCATCACCGTCCCGGCGGGCGGCACCCGGTATCCGACCTCCGAGGCGACGGTGCGGGAACGCATGCACTACATACGCATGAAAGGGAACGAGACCTTCAAGATCGCCGTGCGCAGCATCGAGGACGTGAGCCGCGAGGTGATCACGGCCAGCGGGCTGTCGGCCTCCGACATCGATCTCTACATCCCGCACCAGGCGAACCGCCGGATTATCGAGGCGGTGGGCAACCGGCTCGGATTGAAGCCCGAGCAGGTGTTCATCAACATCGACAAGGTGGGGAACACCTCGTCGGCCTCGATCCCGATCGCGCTGGACGAGGCGGTGCGCGCCGGGCGGGTCCACCCGGGAGACATCCTCCTGTTCGCCGCCTTCGGCGCGGGTCTGACCTGGGGAGCGTCGCTCCTGCGCTGGTAGCGCGAAGCTTAGGACAACACGATGACGGCCGGACGGGTCGTATTCCTATTCCCGGGGCAAGGCTCGCAGGCGGTCGGCATGGGCCGCCTGATGGCGGACGCTTTTTCCTGCGCCCGTGACACCTTTCGCGAGGCTGACGAGGCCCTCGGGTTTCCTCTCTCCACGATCTGCTTCGAGGGGCCGGAGGAAAAGCTGAGGCTCACCGAGCTGACGCAGCCGGCGCTTCTGGCCACCAGCCTGGCCTGCGAGCGGGCGCTGCGCTTCAAGGGGATCGTCCCCGCCTTCGTGGCCGGCCATTCCCTGGGAGAGTATTCGGCGCTGGTGAGCGCGGGAGCGCTGCGCTTTGCCGACGCGCTGCGCCTGGTGAGCCGCCGCGGCCGGTTCATGCAGGAGGCGGTGCCGGTGGGACAAGGAGGCATGGCCGCGATCCTGGGGCTGCCCGCGACGCAGGTGGAGCAGCTGTGCCGGGAGGAAGCCGCCGGTGAGACGCTGGCCGCGGCCAACTACAACTCCCCGGACCAGACCGTCATCGCGGGAACCGCCGCGGCGGTGGCGCGGGCGGTGAAGGCGGCTTCGGAGCGTGGGGCCAAGCGGGCCATCCCGTTGCCGGTCAGCGCCCCCTTCCACTGCGAGATGATGGCTCCGGCGCGGGAAGCGCTGCGCCCTCACCTGGAAGAAGCCGAATTCCGCGATCTGGATTGCCCGTTGGTGAGCAACGTCGACGCACGTCCGCTGAGCTCCGGCGCGGCGGCGCGGGACAATCTCATCAAGCAGGTCACGGCGCCGGTGCGCTGGGAGGCCTGCATGCGCGCCCTGGCGGAGGGCGGAGCGACGACCTACGTCGAGGTGGGCCCCGGCCGGGTCCTCAGCTCGCTGGCGCGCCGCATCCTCCCCGAGGTCAGGACCGCGAATGTCGAGGACCCGGCTTCCCTGGAGAAGACCGTGACCCTGCTGGAGCAGCCCGCATGAGCTTCGAAGGAAGAGTGACGCTGGTGACGGGGGCCTCGCGCGGCATCGGGCACGAGATCGCCCTGCTCCTGGCCGGCAGCGGCTCGGATCTCCTCCTGGTGGCGCGCTCCAGGGGCGATCTCGAGCGCACGTGTGAGGAATGCACCGCCACCGGCGTCCGGGCCGAGGCGCTGGTGCTGGACCTGGCCGATCCGGTGTCTCTTGAAGCAGGCATTACGGAAGGAATCGGGCGCTTCGGGCGGGTGGATCACCTGGTGAACAATGCCGGGATGACGCGCGACGGGCTTCTGGTGCGCATGAAGCGCCCGGACTGGGACGCCGTCCTGGCGGTCAACCTGACCGCCGCTTTCGTGGTCACCAAGTGCGTGGTGCCGATGATGATGAAGGCGCGCTACGGGCGCATCGTGAACGTCAGCTCGGTGGTGGCGCTGATGGGCAATCCCGGGCAGGCGAACTACTGCGCCAGCAAGGCGGGACTGATCGGCTTCACCCACTCCCTGGCGCGCGAGTTGGCCAGCCGCAGCATTACCGTCAACGCCGTCGCGCCGGGATTCATCGAGACCGCCATGACCGCCGATCTGCCGCCGGCCGCGCGCGAGGCGCTGCTGTCCCAGGTGCCGCTGCGCCGGCTGGGAACTCCCCGGGACGTGGCCGAGAGCGTGCGCTTCCTGCTGAGCGAGGAAGCGGGTTACGTCACGGGAACCGTGCTCAATGTCAGCGGCGGTCTCCACATGGAATGAGGCCCGTCCGGGTCCCGGAGACCCCCGTCTCGGAAAATGTATAATACGCGCTCCCTGACGAGCGGCGCGCATCGATCCTACAAAGGAGGACAGCGGAATGACCGTCGAGGAAAAGGTCAAGAACATCATCATGGAGCAGCTGGGAGTGGACGCCGAGGAGGTGACCCCCGAGGCTTCCTTCGTGAACGATTTGGGCGCCGATTCGCTCGACACGGTCGAGCTGGTGATGGCCCTGGAAGAAGCCTTCAAGATTGAGATCAGCGACGAGGACGCCGAGAAGATCACCACCGTCGGCGAAGCCGTCAAGTACATCGAGGCCCACGCCTGATCGTACCGGCGCGGGTGGGGTGAAGCCTTGCAACGACGAGTCGTCATCACGGGAATCGGGATGGTCTCCCCCCTGGGGGTCGGGACCGAGGCCAACTGGTCGGCGCTGCTTGCCGGCCGGAGTGGCGTCGGCCCCATCACGCGGTTCGACGCCGCGGCCTATCCCTCCCGGATCGCGGGCGAGGTGAAGGCCTTCAACCCCGAAGACTTCATTCCCAAGAAGGACGTCAAGAAGATGGACCGCTTCATCCATTTCGCGCTGGCCGCAAGCCAGCTCGCCATGGACGATTCGGGCCTGGCGATTACCCCGGCGAACGCCGAGCGGGTCGGCGTCTACATCGGCTCCGGCATCGGCGGCCTGCCCTCGATCGAGCGGCAGCATGCTTCGCTGCTGGAAAGCGGTCCGGACCGCATCTCCCCCTTCTTCATCGTGGGGCTGATCGTCAACCTGGCCTCGGGCCAGGTGTCGATCCGCTTCGGCGCCAAGGGGCCCAACCTGGCGGTCTCCACCGCCTGTGCCACCGGCAGCCACAGCATCGGCGACTCGTACGAGATCATCAAGCGTGGCGATGCCGACGCCATGATCTGCGGCGGCACGGAAGCGGTGATCACGCCGCTGGCAGTGGGCGGGTTCTGCGCCATGCGCGCCCTGTCGACGCGCAACGACGCACCCGAGAAAGCCAGCCGCCCCTTCGATTTGCTGCGGGACGGCTTCGTGATGGGGGAAGGATCGGGCATCGTCATCCTGGAGGAAGCCTCCCTGGCCGAGAGGCGCGGCGCGCGCATCTATGCCGAGCTGGTCGGCTACGGGCTCACCGGGGACGCCTTCCACGTCTCGGCCCCATCCGCCGATGGCGACGGGCCGGTGCGCGTGATGCACGCGGCGCTGGCGGACGCCGGGGTCGGAGCGGAGGCGATCGACTACATCAATGCCCACGGCACCTCCACGCCGGCGGGTGACAAGGTCGAGACCCTCGCCATCCACCGCGTCTTCGGGGAGCATGCCCGCAAGGTCGCGGTCAGCTCGACCAAGTCGATGACCGGGCACCTGCTGGGAGCGGCCGGCGGGCTGGAGACGGCGATCACCGCGCTGTCGGTGGCCCATGACATCATGCCGCCGACGATCAACTACGAATCACCCGACCCGGAGTGCGATCTCGACTACGTTCCCAACCAGTCGCGCAAGAAGACCGTGACCTACGCGCTGAACAACTCCTTCGGGTTCGGCGGGACCAACGCATCGCTGCTCCTCAAGAAATACTCCGGAACCGCGCCGACGCGAGGCAGGTGAGACGGTGAAGATAGGCGTCTGCATCAAACAGGTCCCCGATACCGAGACCAAGGTCAAGGTCGCCGCCGACGGCCGCTCCCTGGACGCAGCGGGCGTCACCTTCGTGATCAGCCCTTACGACGAGTACGCCCTGGAAGAGGCGCTGCGCATCAAGGAGAAGCAGACCGGCGAGGTGGTGGTCTTCTCGGTGGGGGACGAGCGCACGGGCACCTCCCTGCGCACCGCGCTGGCAATGGGCGCGGACCGGGCCGTGCACCTCAAGGACGCGGCCTTCGAGGGCTCCGATGCCGTCGGCCTCTCCCGCATCCTGGCGGCGGCGCTCAAGCCCGAGGCCTTCGACCTGATCCTGATGGGCAAGCAGGCGGTGGGGACCGACCGCGGCCAGATCGGACCGCGCGTCGCGGAGCTGCTGGGGCTGCCGCATGTGTCGGTCGTCACCCACCTTGAGGTCGGGGAAGGAAGCTTCCGCGCCCACCGCGAGATCGAAGGGGCGCACGAGATCGTCGAAGGAGCCACCCCCGCCCTGGTCACCGCGCAGAAGGGATTGAACGAGCCGCGCTACGCCTCCCTCAAGGGGATCCTGGCGGCGAAGAAGAAAGAGATGAAGGTTCTGGGTGCCGCCGATCTGGGGATCGATCCGGCGACGGTGGGGCATGCCGGGGCGCGAACCCGCTGGGAGAAGCTGGAGCTGCCGCCGGCGCGCACCGCCGGCAAGATGCTGAAGGACATGGAGCCGGCCGCTGCGGCGCATGAGCTGGTGCGCCTGCTGCGCGAAGAAGCGAAGGTCATTTAGTGTCGCGTACCAGAAACCGTGTTACATTCGGCCGCCGATCCATCCCGTTTCGCTGCGTTGCGTCTCGCTTGCGTTGCCGCATGGGTACGCGGCGCTTCAACGCGCCTCGCGATCCGGGCGCCTCGACGGCCTCGGTGTTAACTCGATTTCTGATACGCAACACTTAGGAGAGTTTCCGCTTGGCCAACGACGTCCTGGTTTTCATCGAGGTCCGCGGCGGTCAGATCAAGCGCCCGTCGCTGGAGGCCCTTTCCGAGGGATCCAGGACCGCCAAGGCGCTGGGGGGAAAGCTGATCGCCCTGGCGATCGGGGCGGGCTTCTCCGGGCAGATGGGCTCGATTGCCGCCCCGGGCCTCGAGAAGATCCTGGCGGCCGACGACGAGAAGGTGGCGCTCTACCAGCCCGAGATTTACGCCGCGCTTCTCGCCGACGCGGTCCGCAAGACCGGCTGCGGCATCGTCTTTCTTTCCGCCACCGCGATGGGCAAGGACCTGGGGCCCCGCGCCGCCGCCAAGCTCGAAGCGGGGCTGGCCGCCGACTGCACGCATCTCGATGTCGAAGCCGGGAAGCTGAAGGCCAAGCGTCCCGTCTACTCGGGGAAGGCCATCGCCACGGTGGTCTTCGAGGGAAGTCCGATCTTCGTCTCGCTGCGCCCCAACGTCTTCCGGATGGAGGAAGTCCCCGCCGGCAGCGCACCGGTGGAGAAGCTCGAGATCCCGGGGGATCCGGCGGCGCTGCGTGCCCGGACGGTCAGCCTGGAAGCGAGCGAAGGGGCCGAGCTGGATGTCTCCGAGGCCTCGATCGTCGTCTCGGGGGGGCGTGCCATGAAGGGGCCCGAGAACTTCGCCCTCATCCGCGATCTGGCCAAGGCGCTGGGAGGCGCGATGGGCGCCTCGCGCGCCGCCGTTGATGCCGGCTGGATCGATCACCAGTACCAGGTGGGGCAGACGGGCAAAGTCGTTTCCCCGAACCTCTACGTCGCCATCGGCATTTCGGGGGCCATCCAGCACCTGGCGGGGATGTCGAGCTCGAAAGTGATCGTCGCGATCAACAAGGATCCCGAGGCCCCGATCTTCAAGCTGGCCGATTACGGCATCGTCGGCGATCTCTACGAAATCCTTCCCCGGCTCTCGGAGGAAGTCCGAAAGCTCAAGGGACAATCTTAGGGGTGCTTCCTCGTTGAGGCCCGAGAGGGGCGATCTCCGGATCCGCCAGATGCTGGAGACGATCGAGGAGAAGACCCTCCACCCGCGCGCCTGCCTCTCCTCACGCTCCCGCGGACGCGTCGTCCCCGAGCCGCCCGACCCAATCCGCCCCTGCTTCCAGCGCGATCGCGATCGCATCATCCACTGCAAGGCGTTCCGGCGCCTCAAGCACAAGACGCAGGTCTTCCTCGCCCCCACCGGCGACCATTACCGTACACGCCTGACCCACACGCTCGAGGTGGCGCAGATCGCCCGTACCATCGCCAAGGCGCTGCGCCTCAACGAGAGCCTGGCGGAGGCCGTCGCCATGGCGCACGACCTGGGCCACCCACCCTTCGGCCACGCCGGGGAGCAGGTCCTGAACAAGATGGTGCGCGGCGGGTTTTCGCATTACCGCCAGAGCCTGCGCGTGGTGGACCGCCTGGAGAACGACGGCAAGGGGCTCAATCTCAGCGCCGAGGTGCGCGACGGGATCGTCAAGCATTCGAAAGGGGAGGGGAGCATCCTGCCGGATGACCCGCGTAAGCGTGCCCGCACGTTGGAAGGGCAGGCGGTACGAGTCGCCGACATCTTCGCCTATGCCAACGCCGATTTGGACGACGCTTTCCGCGCCGGGCTGCTGCGTCCCGGGGACGTGCCCCGCAGCGTTCTGGACACCCTCGGTCGATCCTCTTCGGCGCGCATTGCCACGCTGGTCGAGGACGTGGTGCACCGGACGCTGCGCGCGGGGCTGGAGCGCATCGAGATGAGCCGCGAGGTGCTGGGGGCGTTGAACCGGCTGCGATCCTTCCTTTTCGATCGGGTCTACCGGAACGAGGCGTCCCTACGCGAGTTCCGCAAGGCGGAATATGTCCTGATGCGCATCTGGGAGCATGTGCGCAAGACGCCCGGCGTCCTGGGAGAGAGCGCCCGGGAGGGATCGCGGCACCAGGAGCGCCTGGTGCTCGACTTCGTGGCCGGGATGACCGACCGCTACGCCATCACGCTGTTCGAGGAAATCGCCGTGCCGCGCCCCTGGGTGGGACTGTCGGATCGCCCTTCGCGGCTCACTTGAGCACAGCGCTCAGGGGGGGTCTTCAGGAGGTGAGAGGGCCGGTCGAGCCGCACTGATCGGGATCTCTTAGTCGATCCAGTCCTCCGCCCGGTTCCGGTCAGCCTTTCTCGGCTCAGACTTCCCGGAAGATGAACTCGTTCAGCGGCTCGATGCGCTTCTCGAAGCTGTCCGGGTAGAGGAACCAGGCCGTGGCGGCCACGCTCGACAGCGTCGAGTTGCCGTCCTGCGGCGTGAAGCAGAAGCCCACCACCTCGGTGCCGTTGTGCACCGCGAGCGTCCCCACCACCACGACGGTCTGGTTCAGGATCCGGCCGAAGTGCCCGTAGTCCCGCCCGAAGGAGAAGACCACGTTCGCCGTGTTCTTGTAGGTGAGGGCGACCCGCTCGTCCGCAGCGAAGCGCGCCTTGATCGCCTCCACCGTCGTCGGCTTGCGCACCCGGATGTTGAACCAGATGGTGTGCATGTACTGGGTGTTCATCTTCATGGCGGACGAGAAGAGGTTGAGCTGGTAGCCGAGCGTGGCGAACAGGTGGTAGGCGTCGCGCGCATGGTGCGTGCCGAACTGCGGGTCCTTGTGGCTGCCGACCTGGGGCGAGGGGACGAAGGATCCGTCCTGGCTGATGTCGTTGGCGCGCCGCACGCAGACGAAGCGTCCTTCCACCAGGTTCTCGGGCCCGCCGTCCTGCAGGGCGATGACGTCCACGAGGACCGAGAGGTTGTGGGTGTTGCACGAGACGATATGGATGAACTGGTCCTCGCCGCGCACCAGGGCGCTCTCGTTGATGCCGCGCGCGTACATCTTGCCGAAGCCGAACTCGCTTCCCTGCGCCAGGAATCCCAGGGTGGTGTCGCGATACTTCTCGTAGAACTGCGTCTTGTTCTGCAAGCCGACCGAGGACGGGGTGCAGTCGATGACCACCGACGCCTGCCGCAGCGCCTCGTGATGCTCGTAGGCCGGCTCGATGCCGATATCACGAAAACCCTTGCGGGCCGAATCATCCACCGCGAGTCGCGCGCCGCGCTTCATCAGGTTGAGGACCTTGGGACGATCGGTCGTCAGGGGAGTGCGCTTGTGGAAGGTCACCTCGTCGATTCCGAGCGGCTCCTTCATGCTGGAGAGAAGTCCGATCAAAGGCTCGCCGATGGTGCCCGTGCCGACCACGTGGACCACCTTTTTCGTCGCCATTCCTGCTCCTTGGTGCGTGGAGGGCACGGTGCGTGCCGGCCTCTATCCCACGGATTTTCAGTAGGTTCAGCCTGGAAATCTACCGTGGGCCATCAAGTCTGTCAAGCGGAATTCCGGCGCGGCGGCGTTCCTTGACAGCCGCTCGCCGCGCTGGAGTAGAATGGCCGGGCCGCTCGTTGGCAGTCCCCGGCAATGTCGCGCCTTGAGGCGCAGGAAAGGTCCCGGTGTCATCCTCCCCTCCCGGGCCATCGATTCCGGTCCGTGAGCTTCTCTCCGAAACGCTGGCCGAGATCGGGCTGGTCCTGGTGGCCGGCCGGGGCGGTCTCGATCGGCAGCTCACCCATCCGAGAATCCAGAAAGCGGGCCTGGCGCTGACCGGGCCGCTGGATCAGCTCCGCCCGGGCCGCGTGCAGATCCTGGGGCTCTCGGAGATCTCGTTCCTCGATCAGCTCTCTGATACGCAGCGGCTGCGGCTGGTGCGCGGATTGTTCGAAGCCGGCTTGACCTGCTTCGTCCTGGCGCGCGGACTGTCCTATTCGCCCGATTTCGTGGGGTTGGCGGAGCATTTCGCCACACCGCTGTTCGCCAGCCCGCGCCCCACCTCCGAGGTGGTGGAGGCGCTCGGAAGGCTCCTCGAGGACCAGCTCGCTCCGCGCCAGACGATCCCCGGGGTGCTGCTCGACATCTACGGCCTTGGCGTGCTCCTTCTGGGTGACAGCGGCGTTGGAAAAAGCGAAGCGGCGCTCGATCTGGTGGTGCGCGGTCACCGGCTGGTCAGCGACGACGTCGTGGAGATCATCCGGCGCGACGAGGTGCTCACCGGGACCGGGCCGCGGCTCACCCAGTTCCACATGGAGCTGCGAGGCATCGGCATCATCAATATCAAGGATCTCTTCGGGGTAGCGGCGGTGCGCGAGCGCAAGGACATCGAGCTGGTGGTCCGCCTGGAGCGCTGGGTGGAAGGGAAGAGCTACGAGCGGCTGGGCATGGACGAGCCGGGCCACGCGCTGCTGGGCCTGCAGCTCCCTTTCATCGAGATTCCGGTGACTCCGGGCAAGAATCTCTCGGTCCTGCTGGAGGTGGCGGCGCGCAACCAGCTTCTCAAGCGGCGTGGCTATCATC
>DASTZC010000113.1 GCA_035764505.1 Candidatus Polarisedimenticolia bacterium | reverse complement strand
ATGGACGATCCTCCCGCGCTGCTGGAGAAGGTGGCCGTCATCCAGACCACCATCGACGATTTGAACCCGCAGGTCTACGGATACCTCATGGAGCGGCTGTTCGCGGGCGGGGCGCTCGAGGTGTTCTACACGCCGATCCAGATGAAGAAGAACCGCCCCGGGACGCTGGTCACGGTGATCGTCGGACGCGAGAAGTTCAACGCGGTGGGCGAGATCCTGTTCCGTGAGACCACGACGATAGGGTTCCGCTACCAGCTCATGGACCGCATCGAGCTGGGGCGCGAGATACGCAAGGCGAAGACGCGCTTCGGAGAGATCCGGATCAAGGTATCGATGCTCAAGGGCGACGAGGTCCAGGCGATGCCCGAGTACGAGGACTGCCGGGCCGCCGCCTTGCAGCACGGCGTGCCGCTGCGCGAGGTCCAGCGTGAGGCGGTGCGGGAGTACCATCGCCGATGAGCCGCTTCTACGTCACCACGCCGATCTACTACGTCAACGATGCTCCCCACATCGGGCATGTCTACACCACCGTCGTGGCCGACGTGCTGGCGCGCTTCCATCGCCTGCTCGGCGACGAGGTCTATTTCCTTACCGGCACCGACGAGCATGGCCAGAAGATCGAGGACTCGGCGCGCGCCCGCAACCTGACCCCGATCGCCCTGGCGGACGAGGTGGTGGCACGCTACCACGCCTTGTGGAAGCGGCTGGGGATGACACACGACGATTTCATCCGCACCACCGAGCCGCGCCACCAGCAGGGCGTCCTGAAGCTCTACGGCCGGATCCGCGGGCGCGGCGACGACATCTACAAGGGGCGCTACGAGGGGTGGTACTGCAAGGGATGCGAGGCCTTCTACCCCGACTCGCAGATCGTCGACGGCCGCTGTCCCGACCAGGGACACCCGGTGCAGCGCCTGTCCGAGGAGAGCTACTTCTTCCGGTTGTCGCGCTACGAGAAACCGCTGCTCGACTACTACGCAGCCCACCCGGAGTTCATCTTCCCGGCCACCCGCCGCAACGAGATCGTCTCCTTCGTCTCCTCGGGGCTGAAGGACTTGAGCATCAGCCGCACCTCCTTCCAGTGGGGCATCCCGTTCCCCGACGATCCGCGCCACATCTTCTACGTCTGGTTCGATGCCCTGGCGAACTACGTCACCGCGCTGGATTTCGCCGGCGAGGGAAAGCTGTACCAGCGCTTCTGGCCGGCCGATGCGCAGCTGGTGGGCAAGGACATCCTCCGCTTCCACGCGGTCTACTGGCCGGCATTCCTGATGGCCGCGGGCCTGCCGCTTCCGAAGAGCATCGTGGCGCACGGCTGGTGGCTGTCCGATTCCGGCAAGATGTCGAAATCGCGCGGCAACGTGATCGAGCCCAACGCGCTGCTGGACGATTTCGGCCCCGACGCGCTGCGCTACTTCCTGATGCGCGAGATGGCCTTCGGTCAGGACGCGGGCTATTCCGACGAGGCGCTCGTCGACCGGACCAACTCCGATCTGGCGAACGATCTGGGAAACCTGATCAGCCGCACGCTCAAGCTGGTGGAGAATTCCTTCGGCGGTGCCATCCCGGACCCGGGGGCCGGGCGCCCCGAGTCCTCGCTGGCCGGCGTGGGGCGCACCGCGCGCGAAGGGATGGTGGCGCGTTTCCAAGAATACGATTTCAGCGGCGGGCTGGCGCGGGTCTGGGAGCTGGTCTCGGCCACCAACCGCTTCCTGGTGGAGCACGAACCCTGGAAGCTGGCCGGCGATCCGGCGCGCCGCAACGAGCTCGCCGGAATCCTCTACGACGCCTGCGAGGCGTTGCGCGTTCTTGGCCAGCTTCTCTCGCCGGTGATGCCCGGCGCGGCGCGCGAGCTGTGGCGCCAGCTGGGTCTCGAGGCGGATCCTTCCGCCGGCAGCCTGCGCGAGCTCGAATGGGGCAAGCTGCCGGTCGGCGCGCTTACCGCGCGCGGCGCCGGATTGTTCCCGCGCATCGACAAGAAAGCCTATCTCGGCCAGCCGGAAACGCCCCGCCCCGTGCCGGGGGGCCGGCCGCCGGCCAAGACGAAGGAGAGCACGGTGGAAGAAAGCGGCATCGATATCGAGGAGTTCCGCAAGGTTCAGCTCAAGGTGGGAAAGGTGGTCGCGGCCGAGAAGGTGGAAGGGGCGAAGAAACTCCTCAAGCTCCAGGTCGACCTGGGAACCGAGGTGCGCCAGATCATCTCGGGGATCGCCGACAAGTACGCTCCCGAGTCGCTGGTAGGCAAGCAGATCGTCCTGGTGGCCAACCTGAAGCCTGCCACCATCCGCGGCGTCGAGTCGCGCGGCATGCTGCTGGCGGCTGAGGACGCCGACGGCAGGGCCACGATCGTCACCTTCGAGGAGCCGGTGAACGTCGGCGCCACGGTGCGCTGAGCCGATGCGGTTCGTCGATTCCCACGCCCACCTCTGCCTGGAAGCCTTCGACGCCGATCGCGAGGCGGTGCTGGCCCGGGCGCGGCAGGCGGGAATGACGCGGCTGCTGTGCATCGGCTCGATGGTGGGAGACGCCGAGGCGGCCCGCGATCTGGCGGAACGCCATCCCGACGTCTTCTTCGCGGCGGGGCTGCACCCGCACGACGCCCGCCACTGGACCGAGGCGATCCGCGACCGGCTCGACTCCCTGGCCTCGCATCCGCGCTTCCTGGCTCTGGGAGAGATCGGCCTCGACTACCATTACAACCACTCGCCCCCGGAGGCGCAGCGGGACGTCTTTCGCGCCCAGATCCGCCTCGCCCGCGAGCGCGGCGTCCCGATTGTCATCCACACCCGTGAAGCGCACGACGACACCCTGCGGATCCTCTCCGAGGAGAAGGCCTCCGAGGCGGGAGGCGTATTCCACTGCTTCTCGGGCAACACCGCGATGGCCGAGTTCGCCGTCTCTCATGGCTTCCGGGTTTCCTTCTCCGGCAGCCTGACCTTCAAGAACTCGGCCGCCTTGCGTGAAATCGCCGCCCATCTGCAGGCGGAAGCCCTGCTGACCGAGACCGACTCCCCCTTTCTTTCCCCCCATCCTCACCGGGGGAAGCGCAACGAGCCGGCCAGGACCGCGGACGTGGTCGCCTGCCTGGCGGAGATCCGCGGCGTCACTCCCGAAGCGATGGGCGAGCAGACCTGCCGGAACTTCCAGCTCGCCTTCCCGCGTCTGAGGGGCGAACCCTTCAAGAGCTAGCCGTCAAACTGTGGTTTAGGGACAGGCAGGAGTCAGGGCAGAGGCGGGGCGCGTCAGAAGACCGCCGGCGTTGGTCCTGGCCTGGCCCAGGCTTCCCTGCCCGAGGCTGTTGCGCTCGGCGACCAGGTAGAAGAACCCGCCTCCGACGGCGGGTGCGGCGGGATCGGCCGCCAGCGGCGAGGTCCGCGTGCAGCCGAAGGAGCTTCCGTAGTTGTCGGCAAGGCCGTCCGCATTGCCATCCACCAGAGGCAGGTTGCCGCGATAGACGTTCCAGGTCCCAATCCCGCCCGTGGGAGGAATGAAACTGAGCTGGGTCCCGTCGTAGACGATGGGACCTGCTTCCGCCGGCACGGCGGAAGGGGTCACCACCAGCCCGCCGGGCATGGCCGATTTGAGCGTGGCGTTCTGAGTGAAAATCGTATGAGGACCGGGGACGCTCGAAGCGGTGTTGACTGAGGTGGCGAGGAAGTCGAGCCCGGTCGGAGGGTCCGAGCCGAAATCGGGTCCGGCGGTGGGGAACGTCGAGATGCCGGACACGGTGATCGTGTCGGCCGGATCGAGGGGAATTCCTTCACCCGCCACAATCAGGTCGAAGCTGGCCCCCTGGGTAATGAACTTCGGGAAGATGTCGGCGCTGACCGGGGGGTTCAGCCCGGTGCCCAGCGTCTTGGTGCCGCTGTAGATCGTGTTCAGCGAGTCGGTAGCGATGTTCAGCGAGTAGAAGGCGCCCGCACCGGCCCCGGCGGCCTGCGAGACGCGCAGGGCGACAGTGGCCGGGAGGGTTGGAATGTCCGCCGACGGAACAAACGTGAAGTCGATCAGCGAATCGACGTCGCCGCCCCCGATATCGAGGCTCTGGGCGAGCAGCGCGCCAGACGGGGCCAACAGCATCAAGGTCGGGTTGAGGGTCGATCCGGCGCGGTTGGCGGTCACCTCCGCCAGGATCCGGTCCCCGAAGTTGACCGTGAAGCTGTAGAAGTCGACGTCGGACGCCGTCGAGATGACCCCTCCACGGCGCTGGCCGATCGCTGCCGCATTGGCGGTCGGCTGGGTATTGTTGTTCTCCGTCTCGGGAATCGCCTTGTTCACGTGGATGGTATAGAAAGAGCCGGGCCCGTCGTCCGGACAGTTCGGGTTCACCGTCGGGAAGTCGACCACCTTGGCGAAAAAGGTGCCGGTGGCCGACAGACGGGCGCCGACGCGCGAATCGTTCCCCTTTCCATCGAAATCATCGTTCGTCGCCAGCTGGGTCGTCCCGTTGGTCGAGAGAAGCGTCAGGACCGGGTCCAGAGGGCAGCCGTCGCCACTGGAGTCTACATCGATGGTGATGATGTCCCCCGTCGTCCCCGGGAAGCTGAAGAAGTCGTTGTCGGCCTTCGGATTTACCAGCCCGGAAGTGAGGGCTTCGAGCGCCACCGGATTGGCCGAAGCCGAGGTGCCGTTCGACTCCGTCTCGGTGCCGTACGGCGCCCCCATGTCGATGACGTTGCCGCTGCTGGTGGCGCCGGCGCTGACGGTCACCGTGGTGGGCGAAGCGTTCCCTCCCAGGAAGGTGGTGACGAAGGGGAAGAAGGCGTTCATGAATAGGCTGACGTTGACGTCCTGCTCGATCAGGACTCCGTCCATCGGCTCGGCGAAGACCTGGTAGCCGCCGGGAAGCAGTCCTGTCAGCAGATAGCTTCCATCGATCCGGGAGATGTCGCTGACCAGGGCAAGCCCGTTGGCGTCCTGCGCCACGACGTGGGCTCCGGGGACCACCAGCCCCGACGTGGTCCGCGTGAACCCGGAGATGCTCCCGGTGGCCGCGACGAGATCACCGTCGCCCGCCTGCAGCCCCGCGATCCCGGAGCCGGCCGCCGATTCGGGGTAGAGGGCCGAGACACCCAGCCGGTCGTCCGAGTCCAAATTGCGCTGGAACTGCTGGCCGTCGGCGCCGATCGGGAACATCACCCCGCTGACGATGCCGGGATGATCCAGTCCCTGCATGTGCCCCAGCTCGTGGGTCGCGATTCCCTGGATGTCGAAGGTGTCGACAGGCGTGGGCGTGGCCGTGGAGAAGGTCAGCGTTCCGTTGAACACCAGGTCGGAGTCGGTGATTATTCCCGTCGATGCGGTGAAGGCGACGTTCGTGGCGGCGATGACGCTGCTCCCCGCACCGAAGATGGCTCCGGTTTCGTCGAAGAAGATCGAGTTCTTCCCGTCGGTGCTGTTGAGCGCCGTCCCCGTTCCCACGACCGGCGCCGCGAAGGCGAAATAAGAGGTGTTGATGGCGGTCCAGCTCTGCTCGGCGGCGATGATGGCGTTGGTGTCGGCGGAGCCCGGCACGTTGTCGGAACCGGCCGAGCTGATCAGCGTGGGAAGCGGCAGGTTTGCGATGGGCCAGGTCGCCGGCGGATTGCTGAAAGATTCGTTGCGAATGGCGATGTAACCGGTCGCCGGCCGGATCGAGGCGGCGGCCAGAACGGCCGCCAGCAGGAACGCTCCGGGTCTTGCGGCACCGCGCCTCACGGAGCGCGACCTTCCGCCTGGTCCCGCACCAGGCCGCGGATGCGCTGCAGGAACTGGTCGAAAGTTCCTGCGGCAGGCGACACTCCCGCGTCGGAGGAAACCGTCTCATTCCCGGGCACGAGGCTGCCGATCGCTTCGGGGGAAACCCCTTCCACACCGCGCCCGGCGCCCGCCGTGGGTCGGAAAGCCCCCTGGAAAATCCCCATCACCTGCGAGTAGCCGCCACGATCGTCGCCGGTCAGGAAGACGAGCACTTCCTGCTTGACCGAGAAGCGCGGGGTCCCGGCAACGTAAATGACCCGGTCACCCACGCGACCGCCCATCTGCCGGAAGGTGAGGGTTTCGCCGGCGGCGGGTGCTTTCCCCTTGAGCATCTCCTTGGGCGTCAGCGTCACGTAGGTATAGATCTGCGTGCCTCCCTCCTCCCACTGACTGTGCGTCTCGACCACCGTCCCATGCACGATGCGCGGCGAGCGCTTCACCATCTCGGAGAGGGTCAAGGGCTTCACGGTGGTGGCGAGGGCCGCGGAAAGGCCGGCCGCCGACAGGACGAGGCTCATCACGATGCGGAGGGCGCTTCGCAGAAAAGGCTCCAAATAAAGGCTTGCGAGGCAGTAAATCTACCCTTAGGCACCTTGGCAATCAAGAGAATTGCGCAAATGTTCCCTGCGACGCTCCTCTGGCGTCAGCCCGCCGCCAGGGACGCGACGGCGTTTACCAAAAGCGACCCCCAGCCCCGGAGCCGGCGGTTGAATCCCGCCGTCCCATCCCTCTATACTGCCTGCCAGCGATCTCTCCCGGAGCCTCAAATCATGGATTTCGTGGTGGTGACGACAGCGGAAGGAAAGGCGATCCGCAGAGACCTGGACCTGCCCAAGATCTCCATCGGCCGATCCTCCAAGAACGAGCTGGTCCTGGCCGACCTGTCTCTTTCCCGCGTCCACGCGGAGATCTATCGCGAAGGGGATCGCTACCTGGTCCGGGACGCGGGGAGCAAGAACGGGACGCTGCTGAACGACCGCCAGCTCAGCTCCCCCGTTGTGCTCAAGAAAGGTGACCGGATCACCCTGGGAAGCGCCCAGATCTGGTTCAACGTCGAGCCCCAGCAAAGGGTCGAGATTACCGACAAGCCGACGCCGGTGGCGGGGACGACGGTCGTCCCGGTGGAGCAGCTGATCACCGACCCCACGACGCTGGGCGGCACCTCGCTGCTGCCGGAGCGCCGCACCGCGCTGCCTCTGGAAATCCTGCAGAAGGCGGGCGAGCAGCTGGTGGCCACGGCCCCACTCGACGATCTGCTCCATTCGATCATGGATCTGGTCTTCCAGGCGGTGAAGCCGGAGCGCGGCTGCCTGATGCTCCTGAACAGCAGCCAGTCGCTGGAGCCCAAGGTGGTGCGCGACGAGAAGAGCGGCATCGCCGAGGAGATCACCCTTTCCCGCCACATCGCCGACATGGTCGTCAAGGGGAAGCAGTCGGTCCTCACTTCGGATGCGATGCAGGACCCGCGCTTCGAGCAGGGGGCCAGCATCATGGCGCAGGGGATCCGCTCCGCCATGTGCGTGCCGCTGTGGAACAGCCGGGAGGTGATCGGGCTGGTCTACGTCGACAGCCGCATCCGCAGCAACTCCTTCACCCCGGCCGACCTGAGGCTCCTGTCGAATCTGGCCAACGTGGCGGCGGTGAAGATCGAGAACAACCGGCTGTTCGAGGAGACGCTGGCGGTGCGGGCCCTGCAGCGCGACCTGGAGCTGGCGGCCCAGATCCAGAGGAATCTGATGCCGCGTTCCTGTCCGCCGCTTCTCGGCTACGACATCGCGGGCACCAACCTCCCCTGCCGGACCGTCGGAGGCGACACCTACGACTTCCTGCCGCGCGAGGGGAACCGCCTCTGGGTGGCCGTCGGGGACGTGGCGGGCAAGGGGCTGCCGGCGGCGATGATCATGTCGCACTTCCAGGCGATGCTGCGCGGCCTGGCCGAGGCGGACCGCCCCCTGTCGCAGATCGCCGCCGTGCTCAACGACCGCCTCACCCAGACGCTGTCCGCCAACCAGTTCATCTCCTTCTTCCTGGCCGAGATCGATCCCGCCGGCGGCGTCCTGCGCTACGTCAACGCCGGGCACAACCCGCCGATGAAGGTCAGCACCTCGGGAGAGGTCGAGAGGCTCAAGGGGAGCGGTCCGGTCCTGGGGGTGGTGGGCGGCGTTCCCTATCCGGCTCACGAGACCTCGCTCTCTCCCGGCGAGATCCTCCTGCTGTACAGCGACGGCGCCACCGAGAGCCTGAATCTCGCGGGGGAGGAGTTCGGGGAGGACCGTCTCATCGATTGCCTGAAGACGGTGCGCGCCGTGGAGAGCGAGACGGGCCTCAACCGGTTGGAGGAGAGCATCCTCGGGTTCTGCGGCGGGGCCGCCCGCTACGACGACATCACCCTGCTGATCATCCGGCGGGCGGCATGACACCCGGCGTGGAGACCCGCGTCACCTTCAAGATCGTCACCTCGCCCTTGTGGCTGACGCTGAGCCTGGGATTCATCCTCTTCCTGGCGGGCGCCGCGGCCGGCGAATCGCCGGGAGAGACGCTCGAAACCTGGCCGAGGCTGGCGGCGCTGGCTCCCCTGGTCCTGCTCTCCCTGCTGATGCTGCTCGACTCGATCCACCGCGTGGAGATGCAGAGCGACGGCATCCGCGTGACCTCGCTCGCGGCCCTGCTGCTGGGACGGATCTCGGCCCTGCGGCGCTGGCAGTCGGACCGCAGCTTCAAGCTCTCCTGGTCGGCGGTCGACGCCGTGGAGCTGCGCATTCCGCGCTTCCAGTCGCCGCTGCGCCGCCACGTGCCGCGTGGATGGCTCCTGGCCGGCTCCTCGGGCCGCGTCATCCGGATTCCGCTGGGCCATCCGCAGCTGCCGCGGGTCCTGGCGTTGTGCCGCCGCTTCGTGCATCCCTTCTTCGTGCACCTGCCGGTACCCGACTGGGAAGGGAAGATTCCGTCGCGCCGCGCCCTGGAGCGCCGCGTCCGGACGATCGTCTGCGACGATACGGTGAGCCCGGATTACGTCGCCGAGACCGCGCGCATCTGTTTTCTTTGGGGGAATCCGACGCAGGCGGAGCGTCTGATGGACCTGGCCCTCGCCTCGCACCCCATGGAGGAGTCGCTGCTGGAGGATTACTACCGGACGATGAAGCGCCTCGGCCGGCGCGACAAGGCGCTCTCCGCGCTCGAAAAGCTCCTGGTGCTGCGCAGCTCGCCGATGGACCTGCTGGAGATGGCCGAGATGCGTCATTCCCAGGGGGATCGTAAAGGAACCACCGAATACCTGCTGCAGGCCGCCGAGTATCCTCCCTCATCGGATCTGGCCCACTTCCTTCTCGGGTGCCTGTATCTACAACGAGAAGGATTGGAGGAAGCGGCCCTGGAACAGTGGAAGAAGGGGCTGGACCGCGCCCGCCACCCGCAGCTCCTGGCGAAGCTGGTGGAAGCCTACCGCTATCATCGGGCGCTGTTGACGACCCCGGGCTTCTTCGAGCGCGAGCACCGCCGATTGAGCCGGCTGTCATGGGGCAGGAAGCTGGGAGTGGTCGGGGCGGTCATGGTCCTCGCCTCCATTACCTGGTGGTGGCTGTCGCCGGAGAGCGCCATCCCCTTCCCGGGACGCAGCGGCATGCTCCTCATCCTGGGAGGACTGCTGCTGATTGCGGGCGCCATGGTGGGAAGAAGCGGCAGCGGCCCGATCAACGGGCGATGAGCAGCTCGACCCGCGCCACGATCTTCTGATCCACCCTGCCGACGCACTCCGCCTTCAATCCCACCGCCCCCGACTCGAGCAGGATCGATGTGATCTCCAGCGCGTCGCCGATCCTGACCGGGGCTTCCAGCGCGGCGTGATCGATCCGCAGGATCCTCCCCTCGCCGACATTCTCCCCGGCCGTCAGGAACGCTGCCCCCTGGCAGAGAGCCTCGAGCACCAGCGGGAAAGGCACCCTCTCCTGCCCCGCCAGCAGCTCCTCCGCGGCGGAAAAGATCTTGACCGTCACGCAGCGCTCACCCGGCTTCCGGTCGGTGCAGCGGTCCACCTGCCGGAACGGCGGCGCTTGCGCCAGCCGACTCATCGGGACGTGGCGTCGCAGCTCATCGCCTTTCCGGTCTTCTTCTATCATCGGACTTCCGCCATCGGCCCCCCCGGCGGTTTTCAGGTGTCTATGGGCCTGATCAGCGACCTCTCGGGCTTCGCTCGGCGGCCTCCCGGGCTTCGCTCGGCGGCCTCCCGGCCTAGGCTCAGAGGCCTTTGGGCCCTATCGTTCAGCGGCCTTTCGGGCTTTGCTCAGCGGCCTTTCGGCCTTGTCGCGAATCCCAGGTAGCTGACCGACACGTCGTCCGACACCACGATCGAGTAGGTCGAGCCGCTCCCCTGGCGCGACAGGCCGCGGATCTCGCCGGGCTGCAGTCCGGCGCGCTCCAGCGCCGCGCGCATCGCCTCGGGAGTGATGAACTTGTGGAAGTCGTGCGCCCCTTTCGGCATCACCCGCTGCCGGTATTCCTGCTCCCAGATCAGGAAAGTGAAGGCCTCCAGCGTCTGATTGTGAGTGAGGAAGCCGAAGAACCCGCCCGGCTTAAGCGCCCGGGCGCAGGCGCGCAGCGTCGCTTCCAGGTCCTGAACATGCTCCAGGACGTCCACCGCGAAGACGGCGTCGAACTCGTCGTGGAAGCCGATCTCCTCGGCAAATCCGGACCGGTATTCGATCGGCAGATTCTCGGAGCGCGCGTGCTCTTTGGCCTGGGCCAGGCTGGCCTCGGAAGGATCGACGGCCACGACCTGCGCTCCCTCGCGCGCCAAGGACTCCGACAGGATGCCGCCGCCGCAACCGACATCGAGCATCCGCTTTCCCTCGAACGAGCCCAGCCTCTCCCGGAAATAGGCGACCCGCGCCCGGTTCAGCACGTGCAGCCCGCCGACGACGCCGTCCAGGTCCCACCAACCCCCCGGCGTCTCGCGCGAGAAGCGATCGTACTTCTGGTGCTCCTCCAGCCCGCGCCAGTCGGGTGCGGGTCCCTGCGTCGGCTCCATCGTCCCGCTCATCTCGACCTCCTTGTGGCTTCATCCCGCCGCCTCCCCGCGGGAAGCGTTCGATTCTCAGATGGCGAGCCCGCCGTCCACGCGCAGGCTCGCGCCGGTGATGTACGAGGCGGCATCCGAGGCGAGGAACAGCACGGCCGCCGCCACCTCCTCGGCTCTACCCGGCCGCCCCAGCGGCACCGCCTCCAGCATCGACTTGCGGGTGCTCTCCGGCAGCGCGGAGATCATTTCCGTCTCCACCGGCCCCGGCACGACCGCGTTTACCGTGATTCCGAAGGTGGCGACCTCGCGCGCCAGGGAGCGCGTGAATGAGAGGACCGCGCCCTTGGCGGCGGCGTAGGCGGTCTGCCCCTCGCGCCCGCGCAGCGCGCTGGCGGAGGCGACGCTCACGATACGACCGGCGCGCTGGTGGATCATGGCGCGCAGGACGGCGCGGCTGGCGTGCCGGACGCTGTCCAGGTTCACTGCCAGGATCCGTCGCCATTCTTCTTCTTCCTGGAACGCGAGCAGGGCATCGGCGCTCTCGCCGGCATTGTTCACCAGGATATCGATCCTTCCGTCTTCATCGCCGGCCGAGGCGATCCAGTCCTGCACTTCACGCTCGAGCCTGACGTCCACCTGCCGTCCGATGGCGTATCCGCCGCGCTCTTCCGCCAGCCGCGCGGTCTCGCGAGCCGGCGCTTCCTCGCGCCGGTAGGTGAAGCGGACGCGCGCCCCTCCCGCCGCAAGCCCCAGGACGATCTCCCGGCCGATGCCGCGCGAGCCTCCCGTCACCAGCGCCACGCGGCCGGCCCATGCCGGCACGCTATCCACCGGCGGTCTCCTGCCATTTCACGGAGACGTTCAGGTAGACCGGAACCGCCTCGCTGCCGCGCATCGCCGGGGAGAAGATCAGCTTGCGTGCCGCCTCGAGCGCCGCCTGGTCCATCGCCGTGTCGCCGCAGCTGGTTTGGATTGAGGCGTCGGGGACGTGCCCCGTCTCGTCGACGATCAGCCGGAGCGTCGGCACTTTCTGCGGGGCAATCACTCCCTCGGGCACGGTCACAGGCACGAGGATGCGCGGCTGCGTCAGGTCCTCGCTGAGCGCGTCGACGGGAGTGCCGGGCACCTTGGAAGGGGCAATTTCCCGGCCGTGGCCGTCGGTGGAGAAGCGGCATTTCACCGCGGTGCCTTCGAGCTTGGCGGGCTCGAAGCGCCATACCTCCTTGATGGCCTGCTGGCGCTTCGCCGGCTCGGGGGTCTGTTGCGAGACGAAGCGTACGTCGATGACCCGGCCCGTTTCGTCGACCGACAGGTCCAGCGGGTCGCTGCCTTCCACGCCCTGGCCCGCGGCATCCATGCCGCGCTTCGGCGCCGTCCAGCGCACATCGCCCGGATCCCAGGGCTTCGGCTTGCCCGGACCGGTGAGCACCTCCCCGGAAGGCCCCTCCTTCGCCGAGGCGAGATCGGAGTTGACCCGCTTGTTCTTGAGCACGACGGTCACGGGGATCGGCACGAGGGGATTGTCCTTCAGGTCCCTCGGGACCGCGGCGATCGCCTGCGCCACATCCAACCCCGAGATGACCTCTCCGAAGATGGTGTACTTGCCGTCCAGGCGAGGGAGGTTCTCCAGGGCGATGAAGAACTGGCAGGAACCGGAGTCGGGATCGGCGTCGCGCGCCATCCCCACCGTTCCCGGACGGTAGTGCAGGGAGGTGAACTCCGCCTTCAGCTTGCGATCGGCTTCGCCCTCCCCGTCGTTGGCGCGGTCGGCATCCTTGGAGTTGGGGTCGCCTCCCTGGATCACGAAATGAGGGATGACGCGGTGGAAGGTGGTGCCGTCGTAGAAGCCGCGTCCGATCAGCTCCTTCACGTAGGCCACATGCCCCGGAGCGGCCTGCGGCAGAAATCGGAAGACGATGTCGCCCATGCTCGTATGGATCACGGCGACCTCCTCCTTGGAGGATGCCGCCGCGGCCGGCGTGGCCGTGGAGGCGCACGCCGCGAAGGTGAGGATGGCCGCCAGGGCCGGATGCCGCTTCATGGCTTGCTTTCTCCTTCGATGCGTTGGCCCGGACGCCGCCGGGCAAGCTGCCGGTCGAGGGCGTTGGCGAAACGCTGCCGGTCGGCGTTGGAGAAGGGGCCCGGGCCCCCCGTGATCTGTCCCTCGGCGCGCAGCGATTGCAGGAAATCGCGCACCGACAGCCGCTCCCCCACGTTCTCCGCCGTGTAGGTCTCGCCCCGCGGGTCGATCGCCACCGCCCCCTTCTCGACCACCTTGGCCGCCAGCGGGATGTCGGCGGTGATCACCAGATCTTCCGCCACGGCCTGCTCCGCGATGTGGCGATCCGCCGCGTCGAGGTCCTTGCTCACCTGCACGGCGGTGATCCAGGCCGACCGCTTCGGGACACCGCCCCGGTTGGAAACGAACAGGACGGGAATCTCGAGGCGCACGGCGGCCCGGAACACGATCTCGCGCACCGCCTGCGGGCAGGCGTCGGCGTCAATCCAGATGCGCAACCGCCTTGCCTCCCGCCTGGAACATGCCGCGATAGTGCCGGTACCAGTCGCTCTGGAACCGCTCGTCCGGATCGTAATGCTTCTTCTTCTCCAGGAACTCCGGAAACTGCGGGTAGCAGGCCAGCACCTGCTCCCGGCTCGCCCAGCGATGATACGTGAGGTAGTAGCTGCCGCCGAAACCGATGCCCCGATCGATCAGCTGACGGAAGGCGGCCTGCGCCTTGCGCACCCCCGCCTCGTCGTGCTCGACATGCAGGTTGAAGATGATGCAGGCGTAGGGACGCTTCGCCCAGGCCAGGAAGGTCTCGTCGTCCGCCTCGATCAGCCGCACCGTGCCATAGATCAAGTTCATTTTCGCCGCCTGCACGTCGCGCCGGACCACTTCCAGGAACTCCCCCAGGGCATCGCGCGGCACGTAGATCTCGGTGATCATCTCGCTTCCGGAGGCGAGCCGCCCCAGGCAGCGGCGCAGCTGCTCGTGATAGTCCTCGATGTAGACGCTCAGCTGGTGGGTGTCTGACCAGTAGATCTGGCCCGAGGTCGAGAGATAGTAGTCGGAGTACTTCTTGAACGCCTGATCGCGATGCAGGTGCCCCAGGCAGATGAGATCCATCCAGGCGTCGCGCGGCATCTCTGCCGGGTTCTCCGGCACCGGGGTGGAGGGATCCACGGGCCGGTAGCAGGCGAAGACTCCCTTGCGCAGCAGCGTGTCGGAGCCGACGTCGGTGGAGAACTGGAAATCGCCGTACAGGAAACCCGACGCGATGCGCTCCGCGAGGCGCTCGGCGAGATGCGCCGAGTCGACGATCTCCACGACGCGCTCGAGCTTGAGCCGCTCGCCGAGCCGCAGGCGCACCGACGCGATCGCCCCGAACAGCCCGTAGCCCCCCACCGCGAGGCGGAACAGCTCCGGGTTCTGCTCGCGGCTGCACCGGCGAAGCTCTCCTTTGCCGTCGACCAGAGTGAGGGCGGCGACGTCGGCCACCAGCGGCTTGAAGCGCAGCCCGCGCCCGTGGGCGTTGGCCGACACGGCGCCACCGAGGCTCAGGCGATCGGCCCCCGTCTGCTTCTGCCGGATGCCCCAGCTCTTCGGCGAGCCGCTCTGCTCGCGCACCAGGAACTCCACCAGCTCCGGCCAGCGCATGCCCGCTTCGACCTCCACCTCGCCGGACTGCGCGTCGAGCTCCATCACCCGGTTCAATCCATTGAGATCGATGAGCACCGTGTCGGCGCCGAACTGCTGCCCGCCCATGGCGTGACGTCCCGCCGCCAGGCTGAGGGCGCTTCCCTGCACGCCGGCGCGGCGCACCTCCTCCTGAAGCTGCGCGAGCGTGGCGGGGCTGGCGATGCGGGCCACCCGGGTCGGGTTGAGCCCCGAATGGACGTCGTTGACCCACAATCCGCTGCGGATCCCCGCCGCGGCGCGGATCGCGGCTCCCCGGGAGATTGCATAGGCGACGCAGGCCTTCAGACCATAGTCCAGCAGCCGGCGTCGGGTGAAACGGCGGCCGGATCGCGGGCGCCTCATGGCCCGAAAACCGCCGAGCGGATCTCCAGGGGGATCTTGCCGGCATCCGGGCGCGGCTTAAGGGAAGCTTCGACATGGGGAGAAGAAGGAAGGCTGCGGCCCGGATCGCCGCCGAGCCGGACCTTCAGGATGTCGCGCTGCCCGCCGCGCAGGACCGTGAGCGGCACGACGGACCCGGGCGTCGCCTCGCATAGCGCGCTGCGCAGCGATTGGAATCCGGTCACGGGCGAGCCGGCGGCCTCCACCAGGATGTCCCCCGCGGAAAGATCCCCCGGCTCGCAGCGCAGCAGCTCGATTCCTGCTTCGGTCCGCCGCGCCGAAGGACATCGCAGCAGCGTTCCAAGGAGATCCTCCAGCACGGGAAGCTGTGTCTTCCGGACCTCGAGAGCGATGCCGGACAGGCCCAAGGTCTGCTCCAGGGGAAGCACCCTCTCGCCGGCGATGTGGTCGCGGAAGAAAGCGTCGAGATCCACCCCTGCGGCTCTCGAGACTTCCCGGCGGACGTCCTCCAGGGTCAGTGCCTGCCCGCCGCGGGCGCGGCGGTAGAGCCGCCGCATGACCTCGTCGAGGGAGCGCCGGTTCTTCGTGGCGGCGCGGATCTCGAGGTCGAGCGACAGCGCCGCCAGGAAGCCGCCGTCATAGACCACGGCCGGGTTCAGGAACTTCTCGTCGCCCGCGGCGAGCAGCCCCTTGCCGCCCGCCGCTTCGAGGTAGGCGGCTGCCTTGTCGCCCACCTTCCGGCGGAACTCATCGGAGGAGATCTGTCCGAGCCGGCGCGGCAGCTGGAAGGCGTAGTACTCCGTGAAACCTTCGGTGAACCAGTAGGCCTGCCGGTCGAAATGAAGCGTGTTGCCGTTCCACAGGTGGAAGATCTCGTGGCATAGAAACGGCCTCCACCGATCGGCGTTGTACTCGCTCAGCGGCTCGTCGGCCAGGAAGCTGACGTCGTCGCCGAAGGTGCCGCCGTCGAGACTGCCCGGACGCGCGCCGACGCTCCCGGCCACCAGGATCCGCCGGGGCGGCGCTCCATGGAACAGCGCCCCCGCGGCATTGAGGAAGCGGGCGATGGCCGGCTCGACCTGCTCCATCGAGGAGCCCATCGGTCCGGCCAGGGCGAGGAGGATTTCCGCCTCGCCGACGGCGAGGCGCGATTCCCGCTGACTGCCCACCATCAGAAAGCTGTTGCGCAGGTGATCTTCATCGTCGACCCGGTAGCGCCCCACGAATCCGGGAACGGGAGGATAGGAGACCGAGATGCGGCTCCCCGGCTCGGCGGTCAGAGAGAGCTCGGGGCGGCTGCGAGGCGCGGTGATGAACAGCGAGCGCCCGGTCCAGAAGGCGCCGCCGTCGAAAGCATAGGGAGCCTCGTCGGGTCCCGGGCCCCATCCTTCGGTGTCATGGGTGAGACGTACGGTATAGCGGAACTCGACTCTTCCAGAGGGGTCGACCGGCAGTGTGATTCCGTCGGCCGGCATTTCCATCCCCTCCACGTGCGATCCATAGCCTCCCGGAAAGCCGTCATCCGCCATGCTCAGCCGCACCTCGGCGGGACGATTTGCCGGATCGCCAATCCAGGCGAGCCGCGCGGCAATCTCCGCCTGGCGCTCCGCGGCCGCGGAGCTTTTGAAACGCACCTCGTAGGTCGCCCGCCATAGCGGCGCCTCGAGCGGCCCCACTCCCGCGTAAGCCGCCTCTCCCGCGATGAGAAGCGCCGCACAGAAGGCTCCAGGCAACCACCCCCGCATCAGCTGCGTGATGTGTCCCCCTCGGACGTGTCATAGTCGTCGTGCTGCAGGCTGCGATGCTCGTGCAGCACCTTCCAGACCCCAGCGCGGCGCTCCAGGACCAGCGTCGCCGCGCCCGCGAGGTCTTCCCGGCCCATGCCGAAGGACAAGGTGACGTTCACCGGAAGGACCACCAGGGCATGGTCTTCTCCCAGGAAAACGACTTCCATCGTGCCGGGAGCCCAGACTTCCTCGCCGGCGGTCCCCGCCATCCGGTCGGTTTCGTCGCGGATCGCCTCCCACCCGCGCAGGATCTCTCCTTCCAGGACCGAGGTCGTCTCCGCCTTGTGGCTGAACCGCTCCATGATGCCGGTCGGATCGGCCCGGTTCAGCGAGTCGAAGTAATCGCGCACCGCCTCCTGCACCTGCGCCTGCGAATCGGCGCGCCGGCAGGCGGCCCCGGCCGCCAAGGCGATCAGGAGGAACGCCGTCAGGATCCGTCTCGACCGCCGCTTCATCGCCTCACCTCCTCGGGGAGCGGTTAGCCTATCCCCAAGACGCCCCGGCGCGCCAGCGCGGCGGGTTTGACAGGATTCCTCGCGCCGCCCGATAATCGGGACCGAATTGAGAACGATTATCAACTTTGATCGGAGAAGCCTTGGACGCGACCGGCCGCTTCGAGCGCTACCTCGCCGTCAACCGCCTGAAGATGACCCGCTCCCGCCGCGCCATCCTGGAGGAGATCCTCGCGGTGCGCGGCCACTTCACGGCTGACGATCTGCTGGCCCATTTCCGCCGCCGCGGGCGCGAGGTGGCCCCGGCGACGCTGTACCGCACCCTGGCGCGCCTTGTGGAGGCGGGGCTGGTGCACCGCATCGACATGGCGAAGGGCCAGGCGCGCTACGAGCCGATGGTGGGAAGGCACCACCACGACCACATGGTCTGCGTGAGCTGCGGCAAGATCCTGGAGTTCGAGAACCGCCAGATCGAGCGGCTGGTGGCGGCCATCTGCCGCCGGCGCCGGTTCCAGCTGATCGAGCACACCCACCAGCTCCGCGGCCGCTGCTCCGCCTGCGCCCGCTCTTCCCGGTCGTCATCCGGACAGCCCGCAGTCTCCTGAAGATGTTCGAAGCCCTGGTCGTGACCCTCCGGGAAGGCGTGGAAGCCGCCCTCGTGGTGGGGATTATCCTCGCGTATCTCAAGCGCACCGGACGCGAGATTCTGGGACGCGCCGTCTACTGGGGCCTGGGGGCCGGCATCGCGGCGAGCCTGATCGCCGCCGCCGTCTTCGTGCGACTGGGGATCGCGGAGGAGGCCTACGAAGGCTGGCTGATGGTGCTGGGCTCGTTCTTCGTGATCACGATGGTGATCTGGATGTGGCGCACCGGCAAGGGGATGCGCGGCGAGATCGAGGGACGGCTGGAGGCCATGGCGCACAAGGACTCCGGGACGATCGCCGCGGGACTGTTCGGCCTGACCTTCCTGCTGATCCTGCGCGAGGGAGTGGAGACGGTCCTGTTCCTGGGGGCGGTGAAGCTGACCTCCGATTCGCTGCTCGCCTACCTGGGGGGCGCCGTCGGACTCGCACTCGCCACGCTGTTCGGTGTCGCCTTCGTCCGCGGCAGCATCCGGGTCGATCTGGCGCGCTTCTTCAAGGTGACCGAGATCGTCCTGCTCCTGTTGGGGGCCCAGCTCCTGATCGGCGGCCTGCACGAATTCGGCGAGCTGGGGAGCCTGCCGGTGGGGCGGCGCGAGATGCGCCTCATCGGCCCGATCGTCAAGAACGACGTGCTGGTGGTCGTGTCGCTGCTGGCGCTGCCGCTCATCGTGATGCTGGTGCCGGGCCGCGAAGATCGGCGCCGGCGCAGCGACGCCCAGAAGCTGGAAGGACCGCAGCGCCGCCTGGCCCTGGCCAGGCTGCGGCGCGACAGCCTCTGGAGGCGGCTGCTGGCGACGGCGGGGACGCTCATCATCGCCTCGCTGACCGTGTCCTACGCCTATTCGCGGCTGCCGAAAGGAATCGATCCGCCGGCGCTGCTGACACCGGAGTCGCAGGACGAAGTCCGCCTGTCCACCTCCGGGCTGGGGGACGGGCACCTGCATCGCTTCGGCGTGTCGATCGACGGCGTGGTGGTGCGCTTCTTCGTCATGCAGTCGCACGGCAAGCCGGTTCCCGCCTTCGACGCCTGTCAGGTCTGCGGGGCATCCGGCTACGTGGAGATCAAGGGGCGGCTCGTCTGTCTCGCCTGCGCCGCCGACATCAATCGCGAGACCCTCGGAACGGCAGGCGGCTGCAACCCGGTGCCGCTCCCCTACCGTGATGAAGGAGGCGATCTGGTGCTGCGCCTCGCCGATCTGCGCACCATGGTGAACGCCTTCCGCGCGGCTCCCGCGGCGGCCGGCGCGCCGCCGGTGAATTGAGGGTAACAATGCTCCTGCGCATCCTGGGTGATTCCCTCTTCCGGCAGAAGCGGCGCAAGCTGGTTGTCCTGGCGGCCGTGACGCTGGGGACCGCCGCGGCCGCGGCGCTGGCCGACATCGCCATGGACATCGGCGACAAGATGAGCCAGGAGCTGAAGCGCTTCGGGGCCAATCTCGTCCTGCTCCCCGCCGAGGGTGGCGGCGAGGTGAAGGTGGCCGGCGAGGAGATGGGCGCCTGGCGGATGCCCTCTTATCTCGACGCCGCCGGCCTTGCGAAGGTCAAAGACAATTTCTGGAAGAACAACATCCTGGCCTTTGCGCCGGTTTTCGAGGCGCGGGTGCACGCTGAGGGGCGCACGGCCGCCCTGTGGGGGACCTGGTTCGAGCGGCGTTTCGACCTTCCCTCCGGGGAGCGCTTCGTCACCGGAATCCGCAGCCTGAATCCCGCCTGGAGCGTGAAAGGGCGCTGGATCGAGGACCTCGATCCGGAAGCCGTTTCCGTCGACCCGCCGCCCGCGCTGGTGGGTGTCCGGCTGGCAGCGGCCCTGGGAGTGGAGGTGGGATCCCGCCTTGGCGTGCGTGCCGAGGGGGGCGACTTGCCGCTCCAGGTGGTCGGGCTGCTGCGCGGCGGGGGCGAGGAGGAAGACGCCATCCTGGTGACTCTGGAAACGGCCTGGAAAGCCGCCGGGACGAGCGGCAAGATTACGCGCATCGCGGTGAGCGCCCTGACCACCCCGGAGAACGCCTTCTATGCGCGTCTGGGGAGCGACCCCCGGAAGATTCCGCCCAGCGAGTTCGAGCGCTGGTCCTGTACTCCCTTCGTCTCATCGATCGCCTATGAGCTGGAGCGCTCGGTCCCCGGGTCGCGTGCGCGGATCGTGCGGCGCGTGGCGGAATCGGAAGGGCGCATCCTGCAGCGCGTCTCCGCGCTCCTGCTTCTGCTGGCGCTGATGGCCGGATTGGGGGCCACGCTGGCGGTGACCAGCGCCCTGACGGCCGCGGTGCTGGAGCGACGCGCCGAGTTTGGCCTGCTCAAGGCGCTGGGAGCGGGAAACGCTTCGGTCATCGGCCTGCTTGCGGCCGAGGCCGGAATCCTGGGAATCGCCGGCGGACTCTTCGGGGCGCTCGCCGGCGCCTGGCTGGCTCGCTGGATCTCCCTCGCGCTGTTCGGCAGCCCGGTGGCCATTCCGCCGCTCGCCGTGCCGTTGGCGGTGGCGGCCGCGCTGGCCATGGCGTTTCTGGGATGCGTGATCCCGGCGCGCCGGCTGCTCCAATTGCACCCGTTCGAGATGCTGCGTGGCCTCTAGGATGCTGCGCCGGCCGGGACGCAACGCCGGGGTGGCGATGCGCTTCCTGCTGCGCTCCCTGGCGCTGCGCCGCGGCAACTTTCTGATGGCCATCGTGGCGATTGCCTCGGCCGCCACGCTCACGGCGACGCTTCTGGCGCTCGACGCCGACGTGCGGCGCAAGATGTCGCAGGATGTCAGGGGATTCGGGCCCAACATGCTGGTGACGCCGCCGCTCGGGACCGAAGGGGCAATCCTCGATGAAGCGGCGCTGCGGGGCGCCGCGGCGCGACTCGCGCGCGCCGGAATTGCCGTCGAGCCGCCGCCCGCGCTTCTCCTGCTGGCCTCCGGAGGAGTCCGACCGGCAGGCACCGAGGGCGCCTGGCACGGCGCCACCGTCACGGGAGCGGAGTTTCCCGCGCTGCCGCGCCTCAACGCGGGCTGGAAGATCGAGGGGGCATGGCCGAATACGGCGACCGAGTGCGTCGTCGGATCGGCGCTTGCCGAGCGGATCTCATCGCCTCGGGGCTCGTCTCTGGTGATTCACCTGGGAGACCATGAGCTTTCCTGCCACGTCAGCGGCGTGCTGGCCACCGGAGAATCGGAAGAAGAGCAGATCTTCCTGCCGCTGTCCTCGCTTCAGGAGAAGATCGGTGCCGCGGGGCGCGTCTCCCTCGCTTCCTTCACCATCTCGGGCGGCTCCGCCGAGGTGACGCGCGCGGCGCGGCTTCTCGAAAAGGAGCTCCCCGGCGCGCAGGCGCGCGTCTTGTGGCAGGTGGCCGAGGGCCAGGGAGCGCTCCTGGCGAAGCTGCACCGCCTGTCGTTGTCGCTCTCGCTGGTGGTGCTGGTGCTGTGCGCCCTGTGCGTGATGACGACGCTGCTTTCCTCGGTGCTGGAGCGGGAGCCCGAGATTGGCTTGATGCGATCGCTGGGGGCCGGCGACGGGGAGATCCTGGCGATGTTCCTCGGGGAGGCGACGATCCTGAGCCTGATTGGAGCCTTGTCGGGTACGCTCGTCGGCGGGGTCCTGGCGCGCCTGCTGGGGCAGCGCCTCTTCGACGCGGCGGTGACGCTGCGCTGGGAGGTTCTGCCGGCGGTGCTGGGCGTCTCGCTGGCGCTCGGCTGGATTGCCGTCCTGGCGCCGCTGCGCCGGGCCCTCGCGGTCCGGCCCGCCGACGCGCTGCGGGGAGAATGATGAGCTTCGTCAGTCTGCAGAACGTGACGCGGCGCTACGACCGCCAGGTGACCGCTCTGGACCGGGTGAGCCTCGATATCGCCGCCGGAGAGTGGGTCGCCGTGATGGGCCCCTCCGGGTCGGGCAAGACGACGATGCTGAACCTGCTCGGCGGGCTCGACGCTCCCGACGAGGGACACATCCTGGTGGGCGGGGTCGACCTCTCCTCCCTGCCGCGGAGAGAGCGCATTCGCTACCGCCGCGAGTCGGTCGGGCTGGTATTCCAGCAATACCACCTCATCCCCTATCTGACCGCCGTCGAGAACGTGATGCTGGCGCAATATCTCCATAGCCAAGCCGACGAGACGGAGGCGAGGCAAGCCCTCGAGCAGGTCGGCTTGGGCCACCGGCTCGAGCACCTTCCCGCGCAGCTGTCGGGAGGCGAGAAGCAGCGGGTCGGGATTGCCCGCGCCCTGATCAACCGCCCGCAGCTGGTGCTGGCCGACGAACCCACCGGCTCCCTGGACGCCGAGAACCAGCAGGCGGTACTGGAGCTTTTCCAGCGCATCCACGCGGCGGGGCAGACGCTGGTGATGGTCACCCACGATCCGACGGTCGGCGGCCTCGCCGACCGCCAGATCCGCCTGGAGCACGGGCGCATCGCCGGCGAGGTATTTGCCTCGCACGCGAGCGAGGAGGACATCGACGAGGTTCTGGAATATCTCTGGATGAAGCACGAGGGGGACGCCGCGGCCCATGAGATCTGCGGGCGCGGGTTCCGCCTCGCCACGCCCCCGCTGCTCGAGCGCCTGCGTGCCAGCGGCATCGTGGGACCGTCATCGGATCCGGAGCTGACGCCCGCCGGCCTGGTCCGTGCCGAGAGCCTCGTGCGGCGCCAGCGGCTGGCGGAGACGCTTTTCACCCAGACCTTCCAGATGCAGGAGCATCAGGTGGAGGAGGAGGCTTGCGTTTTCGAGCACATCCTCTCCCCCGCCATGACCGATTCGATCTGCACCTTCCTGGGCCATCCGAAGCTCTGCCCGCACGGCAAGCCGATCCCGCGCGGCGAATGCTGCCGCCAGGCGGGCAAGGCGCTGGCCCGCTAGAGCCAGGGCCAACCCGAGGCAGTGGAGAACATTGGTACCACAGAGCTCCATGCGCTCCTCATCGAGCTCAAGTCCGAGCCTCGGTAGGTGTCAGCAGAGCACTTGGATATGTGGTACCTGAGCAGCCGGGAATATATCCCGCAGTCGCCATTTGGAGGACTTCCATGGATGAACAAACGCCACCATCTGAGATCTATCCGATGCCTGCGTTCCCGACGCTGGTCGTTCGGGACCTTGAGGTATCGGTCCGTTGGTATCAGGAAGTCCTCGGATTCAAGCACGTTTTCACGATTCCGGGTCCTGGAGGTAGCCCGATCCTGGTACACCTGCGCTGGATCAAATACGGCGACTTGCTGCTGCGGAAACTGATGGGCCCGACAGACGACCGGCCCAAAGGCGTGGGCGTCATTCTGTCGTTCGCAGTCTTTGAAGGTCGGGTGGATGATGTTGCCGGGCGCGCGCGCCGCCTGGGTGCAAAGCTGGAAACGGAACCGAAGAACCAACCCTGGAATGCTCGCGACTTCAGCATCCGCGATCCTGATGGCTTCCAGTTGACGTTCACGCAGGGGCCGGTTGATCCGGGCCTCGGAATGGATTCCATCATCCAACGCAATATGGGTGCTGAGCGTGCCTAGACACCGCTGGGACAAAAGCCTTCGGAAAATGAACTCGTAGGCCACCTCTGTGGTAGTCTCGAGAGACCGCAAGGTATCAACCCATTTCGAGGATCAACACCATGAGTAATTCTGTTCTTCCATGGCTAACCGTTCGCAGATATGAAGGCGTCACCGACCCAAAAGAAGCCGAGCGCGTGGTAAGAGAGGGATTCGTGCCTCTGATCAGCAAACTCCCAGGATTCATCTCTTACTACTGGACCGACGCTGGAAACAACGTCATGATTTCGGTGAGCGTTTACACCAATAAGCAAGCAGAGGAAGAGTCAAATCGCGTAGCTGCCGATTTCGTAAAACATCACATGGCCGCCCTGCTTCCGAATCCTCCTCGGATCACTGCTGGTCACGTCGTTGCGATGGCAAGGAAAGAATGAAGACAGCCGGTGCTGAACGGCAACACGCCAGGCGTACGCGGCGGCAGTGATCGATCGTTCTTGCTCCGAGGACCCATGGATAAGCACCGTGTCTTCAAGATGTCATTTGCGAGCGTGTATCCCCTCTATGTCCAGAAAGTGGAGAACAAGGGGCGCAAGAAAAAGGAAGTAGACGAGGTCATCTGCTGGCTGACGGGCTACAGCCAGCACACCCTGGCAGAGCAGATCAAACGGCGCAGCGATCTGGAGACCTTCTTCCGCGATGCGCCGGCGCTCCATCCCAACGCAAGCAAGATCACCGGCGTTATCTGCGGGGTTCGCATCGAGGAGATCGAAGACCCGCTCATGCGCAACATCCGATATATGGACAAGCTGGTGGATGAACTGGCCAAGGGCCGGCCGATGGGAAGGATCCTGCGCGGCCAAGGCGCACGCTTTACAGCGAAAACCGCCTGAGCTTCGGCAAGGACCGCTTGAGGGCGACCAGTCCGCAGAAGGGGCAGTGCCGGCGCGATTCGCCCTTTCCTGGCCAATCCTTTGGACTTCGCCATGCCAAGCCACGCGGCGAATTCTGCCTCAGGCCGGCAAGGCGCCTCGTCCGCCGATTCGCCGGCGACTTATGAAATCAGGGTCTTCTCAACCTTCACCTCTTGCTCCATAATCCGTCCGGCCTGACGAGGATTGGGCGCTAGCTGCCTTCGCTTAAAGCTGACGGCGTGCGGCACATCCACGCAGGTAGACTCGCTGGCGTTCGCGCGCCGCAGCCAAGCCGCAGGCGTCAGCCTGACGAGACAAATGGTCAGATTTCGAATCGATGGAGGGTCGGTTGCGGTTCGTCAACGTGTGGCTCGTCGTAACCCTGCTCTTCATTGCGTCCGCAATCGCAGCGAGCCAGACTCAACCGACCCCCATGGAGCCGGTGGAGCATGTCTACGCGGAGCCGAACGGAACGCGGCTCAAGGCCTACGTCTTCTCTCCGGAGGACACAGGTCCGAAGCGACGGTCTGCCATCGTGCTGTTCCATGGCGGCGGCTGGGACACGGGAGAACCGGCCTGGGCGTTTTCGCGCGCGAAGCATTTCGCGCAACTCGGGATGGTGGCAATCGCGGCCCAGTATCGCCTCTCCGATCAGAAGCAAACAACCCCGATTGAGGCCATGGCCGACGCTCGTGCGGTCATTCGCTGGGCGCGGGCACAGGCAGGTTCCCTGGGGATCGATTCGAAGCGCGTCGTCGCCTTCGGCTGGTCCGCGGGAGGCCATCTCGCGGCCTCGGCGGCGATATTCGGCCCCGACGGCACCAAGGACGACGTCAGCGCGAGGCCCGACGCGCTCGTCCTCGTGTCTCCCGCAGTCTCGCTGAGGGCGGACAGCTGGGCACAGCGTCTGCTGATGGGTCGCGGGACCGCCCAGGACATCTCACCCGATGAGCATGTACGCAAGGGGCTTCCACCGACGTTGATTCTCCAGGGCGATGTCGACAGCGTCACACCGCTGAGCGGCGCGAAGCGCTTCTGCGAGCGTATGCGGACCGCCGGCAATGTGTGCGAGCTGCAGGTCTTCGAAGGGTTTGGTCATCTGTTTACTCCCGCGGGCACTCCGGATGACGGCATGCCCCAGCCGGATCCCGCCACCTCCGCAGAGGCTTTGAAGCGGGCCGACCGTTTCCTGAAATCGCGGGGCTTCCTGAAATGAACCGTCGCGCGTGGCTAGGCGTCGTCCTGGCGCTGATCCCCGCTTCACAGATGGGTGCTGCCACGGTCGATGTCGATTGCGATGCTGGAAGCGCTTTGGGGCCAGCATTCCGCAGCCTGAAACCCGGGGATACCGTTCTCGTGGGTGGGACCTGTCGCGAGAATCTCGTCATCCAGGCGGAGCTCCAAGGCATCACCATCGAGGGAAAGGGCAAAGCCGCGATTGACGCGCCCGACGCGAGCCTGCCAGCGATCCAGGTTCTTGGACGCGAGGTCACCATCAGGGGCCTCACCATCACCGGGGGTTTTTTCGGAATCGCGATCAACCGGGGCGCGACGGCGGTGATCGACCGCATTACCATCGAGAACGCGTCCCATAGCGACATTGAGGTTTCCCAAAACAGCTTTGGACGGATCGTCAACACCACGATCCAACGATGCAAACAGAATGGGATTATGGTGATGGGCAGCTCGTCGGCTCACATCGGCGTACTGCGCTCGGACGACAAGGCTCCCAGCCCCAACATCATCAAGAGCAACGGAGCCGACGGGATCTCGGTGCTGCGCGCGTCGACGGCCCGCATCATCGGGAATTCGCTCAGCGGGAATCGTCGTAACGGGCTCGCCATTCAACAAGTCTCCCACGCCGATGTTGCGGGCAACGTCTTCGATGAGAATGGCGAGGCTGGGATTCGCGTGGCAGGCAATTCGGGAGTAAACCTCGCTGATTCCGTCATGAGATTGTTCGAGCAGCCCAACAAGACCAACAGGCCGAACGGTCTGTTGGCATCCGTTGCGAAGTAGGTGCTTATGTGGATGGCCCGCTGGGGAGTCTCAATGGTCGTCGGGGCATCAAGGACGTATCGGACGCAAGCTGCATCGATCGCTCCCGGTGACCTTGTATATTACGGTTCGGTGACGACAGACTGGCAAAGGGAAAAACAGAGGAGGGAGCAATGATACGCAAGTCGGTATTCGCAATCGGAATGGCAATTCTGCTTTCTCTTGCCGTGAGCACGGCACAGGCCGCTCAAGCGGATTTCGGCACCGCCGCGGAGGCCAAGGCGATGCTCGAGAAGGCCGTGGCCGCGATGAAGGACAACAAGGACAAGGCGCTGGAGATGTTCAACAAGGGCGAGGGCGGGTTCAGGGATCGGGATCTCTACGTCTTCTGCGCCAACGCCACGGACGGCATTATCACGGCGCACCCTTACCTGAAGGGCGAGAACCTGACGGACATCGTGGGCAAGAAAGGATTCCCGCTCGGCAAGGAAATCATGAAAACCGCCACCGAGGGGAAGATCCTGGAGGTCACCTATTGGTGGCCGCGCCCCGGCACTGAAAAGCCGCTCGAGAAGCACACCTACTATACGAAGGTCCTGGGACAGAACTGCGGGGTCGGCTACTACAAGTAAGCCTTTCCATGCAGCGGCGTGACTTCATTCTCGGGTCGCTGGCGGGCCTAGCCTGGCCCCTGGCCATCCGCTCGTCCGCACCAGGCGACGGAGCGCGGAAGGCGGCGCAGAGCCTCGACGAAATCGAGGCGCGAGCCGGCGGGCGGCTGGGCGTGGCGACCCTCGAAGTGGACACCGGCCGCCGGCTCGTCCACCGCCCCGACGAGCGCTTCCCGATGTGCAGCACCTTCAAATGGCTGCTGGTGGCCCAAGTCCTGTCGCGCGTGGATCGCGGCGAGGAACGCCTCGAACGGCGCGTCGCGTACGATGCGAAGGACCTGCTCGAGCATGCGCCGACCACCCGTGCCCGTCTGGGGGAAGGTTTCATGAGCGTTTCCGAGCTTTGCGAAGCCGCCATCGAGGTGAGCGACAACACGGCGGCGAACCTGCTGCTGAGCTCGGTGGGCGGGCCGGGCGGCTTCACCGCCTATCTGCGAGGCCTGGGCGATTCGGTGACACGGCTCGATCGCATCGAGCCGGAGCTCAACAGCGCCGTGGCGGGGGATCCCCGGGACACGACGACGCCCGCGGCGATGGTGGCCAACCTGAGAAGCCTGCTGCTGGGCTCCGAGCTCTCACAAGCTTCACGCAAGCGCCTGATCGGGTATCTGGTAGGCAGCACGACGGGTGCCGCGAAGCTGCGCGCGGGACTTCCCGGACACTGGCGCGTCGGCGACAAGACCGGCACGGGCGCGAACGGCGCGACCAACGACGTTGCAATCGTATGGCCGGCGCCACAGAAACCATTCCTCGTCGCTGCTTACCTGGCCGAAGCCGCCGCACCCGAGAAAGAGCGCAACGGCGCGCTGGCCGACGTCGGACATCTCGTCGCCGGCTGGGTCGGGGCGTGACGAGGTCCTTGTTCGACGACCGTCACTGATCCGAGAACCGAGGAGGCTCTTGTGAGAGCACGCATCCTTGCGACCTTGATCGTCGTTTTCAGCGCCGCAGCTCTGACCTGTGCGCCGCCTCCGGATCGAGGCGGGCCGACCCTTTCGTCTCCCTCAGGCGTGGATTCCGAAATCACCGCGTTCATCGGGAAAATCCGAGCCGTCGACAACCACAGCCATGCCAACAGCGTCGATCCGTCCGATTCGGACCAGGATGCCCTGCCGCTGGAAGTGATTTTGCCGTTCGAGGTGCCGGTACAGCTTCGGCCCGACAATCCGATCTGGATGGCGGCTTACAAGGCTCTCTACGCCTATCCCCACGCGGACTTGAGCGACGAGCACTTGAAAGCCCTGCGCGACGCGATGCAGCGGGCCCGTGAGGAGCAAGGCGACAATTTCGCCGCCTGGGCCCTCGACCAGGTCGGCACGCACGTCTTGCTCGCCAACCGGATCGCGATGGGCCGGGGGCTCACGCCCCCTCGCTTTCGATGGGTATCCTACGTGGACGCGCTCATGCTGCCGCTGTCGACTAAGGCCGAAGGCGCCGCATCGCCCGATCGCAGGAAGCTGTTCCCTCTGGAGGAGAAGCTGCTGCGGCGCTACCTGTCCGACTTGAAGGTAGAAAGGCTCCCCTCGACGCTGGAGGCCTATCTGGGGAGAGTCGTGACGCCCACCCTCGAGGCCCAGCGGAGAGATGGCTGTGTGGCGGTGAAATTCGAGGCCGCGCTCCTGCGCTCCCTCGACTTCGCCGAGGCTTCCGAAGAGGCTGCGGCCCGGATCTATGCGAAGCATGTCTTCGCCGGTGAGCCGTCGAAAGCCGACTACAAGCTGCTGCAGGATTTCCTGTTCCGCTACATCGCGCGCGAAGCCGGCCGATTGGGGATGGCGGTCCACATTCACTCGTTCGACGGTCCGGGCAATTTCTTCGTTGCCGCCGGGGCCGATCCGTTGCTTCTCGAGCCGATGCTCAACGACGCGGCGCTGCGCGCCACGGACTTCGTGATCGTCCACGGAGGCGGCGCCTACGCGGCGCACGCCGGCTCCATGCTGTGGAAGCCCAACGTCTACGTGGATACCTCCGCCATGGCGCTGCTCTACACGCCCCGAAAGCTGTCCGAGGTGCTGCGCGACTGGCTCACCCTCTATCCGGAGAAGGTGCTCTTCGGCACCGATGCCGCCGCCTTGGGCCCCGATCTGGGATGGGAGGTGTCCGCCTGGGTCGCTACCAGAAATGCCAGGGAAGCACTGGCCATGGCGCTCACCAACATGATGCGCGACGGCGAAGTCAGCCGGCCGCGCGCCGAGGAAATCGCCACGATGGTGATGCGCGAGAACGCCGGGAAGCTCTACAAGCTGGATCTGCAGTGACCGGCCCATCGGACGGGCGGGAGATTTCCAGTGTTGCGTATCAGAAATCGAGTTGACACCGAGGCCATCGAGGCGCCCGGATCGCAAGGCGCCGCGGCCTATGGCCGCTCCACGACGAAGCGCCGCGTACCCATGCGGTACGCAAGCGAGACGCAACGCAGCGAGGCGGGATGGATCGATGGCCGAATGTAACGCGAGCCCTGGTACGCGACACTAGAGGGCGGCGGCAATCTGGCGTGCGGTGTCGCGCGCGTCGCGGATGCAGTCGGGAATGCCGACGCCCCGATAGCCGGTGCCGGTAAGGAAGATTCCGGGGCACTCCTCGAGGAGCTTCTCGATCCGGGCGAGCTTCGCCGCGTGGCCGACCTCCAGGATCGGGTTCGCCTTCGGCCAGCGGTGCACGACGGCGAAAGCCGGCGCCTCGCGGATTCCCATGATCGCCGCCAGCTCCTCGCAGGCGATCCCCGAGAGTAGCTCGTCGGTCCCTTTCAGCAGCTCTTCCCCCGCTTCCCCTCCCAGGTAGGCGCGCACCAGGAGATCGCCGTCCGGAGCGCGGCCCGCGAACTTGCGCGACGACCAGGTGCAGGCCAGGATGCGGCGCTTCTCGGCGCGCGGGATCAGGAATCCGGTCGCCGCCAGCGAGACCGTCGGATGGGGCCTGTGATAGGCGAGGGACACGGTCGCGGTCGAGACGGCGGGAATCGACCGCAGCGCCTGCGACAGCGCCGGCGAGGACCTGGCGAAGAGCCCGGCGGCGGCAGGGGGCGGCATCGCCGCCACCACCGCCTGCGCGGCCATGCCGTCATGCTTCGTCAGGATTCCCTTGCCGGGAACGATCTCTTCCACCCGAGCCTCGGTGCGGATTTCGACGCCGGCGAGCGCCGCGCGCAGACTTTCCACCAGCTCCCCCATGCCCCCGGGGAGCGTGCGGAAAGGGCTCTGCCCCGCCGGGCCGGCCGCGCGCCGCATCCCCAGGATCAGGCTGCGGTGTTGGCGCTCGATCTCCTTCAGTCTCGGAAAGGTTGCCTGCAGGCTCAGCCGATCGGCCGGCGCCGCGTGGATTCCTCCCAGCAGCGGGTCGGCAATCCGCTCCACCAGCTCGTTTCCGAGCCGGCGCCGCAGGAATCCCCCCAGCGACTCGTCGCCGCGCTCCTCGCCGCGCGGCAGGATTAGATCCAGCCCGGCGCGCAGCTTTCCTTTCCAGGAAAGGAGCCGAGTCGTCACCAGGGCGCCGAGATCGGCAGGTGCTCCCAGCGCCATCCCGGCGGGCAGCGGCAGCAGCCGCCCGCGGTGCAGGACATAGCCCGTGCGGTTCGCCGCCTCCGTGGGATAGAGCCGCTCCTCGATCCCCAGCTCGCGGCAGAGCTCGAGGGCCCAAGGCTTCTGGATGATGAAGGAGTCGGGGCCTCCCTCCACCAGGAAGCCGTCCCGCCTCAGGGTGGCGATGACTCCTCCCGGGCGCTCGCGCTCCTCGAACAGGGTGATCACCAGGTCGGCGCGCAGCTTCTTGAGATGATAGGCCGTGGCGAGGCCGGAGATTCCGCCTCCCACCACGATCACCCGCTTCACAGGAATCGGCGCACCACGTCGGCGAGAGCCTCGATGAGACGGGGATGCTCGTTGAGCGACTCGCAGCGCTCGAGGCGGATTCCGAGCGCTTCCGCCGAGCGCCGGTGCAGGTGGTCGAGGTCATAGAGGACTTCGGCGTGATCGGAGACGAAGCTCACCGGCGCGGCCAGCACCGATTCGGCGCCCGCCCGGCGCAGCTCCCGCAGACGCGCGTCGACGTCGGGCCCCAGCCACTTCAGCGGCGCGCTGCTCGCGCTCTGGTAGGCAAACTGCCAGGAAACCTTGTCCAGCCTCGCCATGATGCCGCCCACCGTCTCCTGCAGCTGGCGGGCGTAGGGGTCGTCGGGATCGTCCGGAACGCTGTGGGCGGTGAACAAGACGACGTCAGGACGATGGCGGCGGCATCCGTCGCGGATCCGCTCGGCCCAGGCATCGAGCAGCCCCGGCTCCAGGTGCCAGCTGTCGACCAGATGGAGGGGCTCGTCGGTCGCCGCGCGCAGCGCCTCGTGATACTCGCCGACGCTGAAGCGGGAATAATGCGGGGCGAGCGGCAGCCCGAGGATTGGCCCTCGCACGTTCGCGACGACGTCTTCGATGAAAGGATGCCAGTGGCGCATCCCCACCAGGACGTGACATCCCACCCGGAGCTGCAGCTGGGCGGCCTGGCGGCGCGAGATGTCCAGCAGCGGCGAGCGGCCGCCGAACAGCCGGTAGCGCGCCTGGAACTCGGCCACCGTCGCCTCGGGGACGCTGCGCCCGCGAAACACGCCGCGCAGGAACTCCGCCATCTGCTCCGGCGCGTCGGGGCTCCCGTAGGCCATGAGCAATACCGTCGCGATCATCGGCTCCCCCGCGGAAATCCGGCCGAAGGCGTCACCGGGGCGATTCTGCTAGCATCGCTCCCCATGCTCTCCGTCCTGAGAGAGTTCCTCTCCGAGCTGTGGCACAAGCACCGCCAGGATCATGTGCAGATCCTGGTCTCCAGTCTCGCCTACTACTGCTTCTTCTCGTTTTTCCCGCTCCTGCTGCTGCTGGCCTCGGGGCTCGGCTATCTCTTCGGAATGGGCGGCGCCTATGCCCGCTTCACCACCCAGATCCTGTCGCTGCTCCCCTTCAGCTCCGCCTATCTGCAGGGGGGATTGCAGCGCATTCTGCAGGCCCGGCTGCGCCTCGGGATCTTCGGCTCGCTGCTGCTGCTGTGGAGCGCCACAGCGGCGTTCGACGTGCTGCAGCAGATCCTGAACCGGATTCACCGCGCCCCCCGCATGAGGCCGCTGTGGCGGCGCCGCCTGCTGGGGATCCTGTTGGGGCTGATCGTGATGCTGTTTCTTCCCCTTTCCGCCGTATTCGCCGCTCTGAGCCCCTGGATCGTCGAAGGGCTGAGCTCCGTGGCCGCGCTGCCCGCCGACTGGGAGCCGCGCATCCTGACGCTGTGCACTTTCGCGATGGGCGTGGTGTTCAACTTCCTGCTGTTCTCGACCTTGTATCTGTTCGGCCCCACCGTGAGCAGCCGGCTGCGCCGCATCTGGGCCGGGGCCCTGGTGGCGGCGGTGCTGTGGGAAGGGACCAAGCATCTGTTCGCCATCTATATCAAGTCCACCTCGGGATATCGGATGCTCTACGGGTCGATCGGCTCGGTCATCGCAATCCTGATCTGGCTCTACCTCTCCGGAGCGCTGTTCGCTTTGGGCGCCGAGGTGAACTCGGTCCTCGGGATGCGCCGCGACCGTCATCCCCCCGCTACCCACTGAAGGATTCGGCGCTTGGACTTCCTGGCGCCGATCGACGGGGCCACGTACGGCCGGACTCATCCTCAGGGAATCTCCGCCGCATCCTGGAAACGCTGTACCACCCAATCGCGATCCAGGATCGACAGGAACCAGCCCGCGCGCGGACCACGCCGAGTACCGAGCAGCGCCAGGTAGATCGCCTGAAAAGCGTCGGCCGGCTTGAGGCCCTCCACTTCCCCCGCCGCCGCATAGACGCGCTCGTGGATGGCCTCGGCCGACATCCCCCTGTCGATCCGGCCGGAGGCCCGCAGTAAGAAGTCCTTCTGCAACGGTGTGAGCTGCGCCGCCTCTTCCGGCAGCGTCGTGCGCAGCGAGAACTTCATGTCGGGCGGGGCGAACTCCTCCAGCCAGCGCTGCGCATATTCGGAGCGCTCCTTGAGCGCCTCCGGGTCCGCAACCTGGTAGCCGCCGCGCGCCAGGATCTCGAGCACCCGGGTGAAGTCGAAATTCGCCATCTGCACGACGTTCACCAGGTGCTTGAAGGGGACGCCGACCGGATGGTAGTCCGAAGCGCGGCACAGCGCCAGGGCGCGCAGGTCGCGTCCGGCCGCCTCGACGTCATCGTACTCGTCGACCAGCGACAGCAGAGGCAGCCCGGGATCGAACGCGATGCTGCGCTCGGGAGGGGTGCGGACGATCAGGTAGCGCAGCACCTCGGGAGGGACGACCTTCAGCATCCGATCGGTGGAGACGACGTTGCCTTTCGAGGAGGACATGTCCCCCTGCCCCTTCAGGCTGATCCATTCGTAGGTGACCGGGAAGGGGGGCTCGATGCCGAACACCTCGCGCGCGATGCGCTTTCCGGTATCGTAGGAGCCTCCCGCGGTGGCATGGTCCTTCCCGAACGGCTCGGCGGTGACTCCCAGGACCTTCCAGCGCGCCGGCCAGTCGACGCGCCAGGTGAGCTTGCCGCCTCCGGCCATCGGCACGCTGCCTGAAGCGCCGCAATCGCAGCGGAAATCGACGCGCTGCTGCTCCTTCGAGAAGCCGGTCACCGAGGTCCCGGTGAGGCGCCCGCAGGTGGGACAAAGCGGATCGAAAGGCGACCACTCCGGGTCCACCTGCTTGCCTGTCACCTCGCGCAGAATCCGGGCGATGACGTCCCGTCCCTCCAGCGCCTCGACAATCACTCCGATCATCCTGCCCGACTTGTAGAGCTGATCGCCGCGCACCAGGCGGACCTCGATGCCCAGGCGCTGAAGCGACTCGAGGAAGGGCTGCAGGAAGTGATCGCCGTAGTCGGCGTGCTTACCGCAGGGACAGGGGATCTCCGAAAGTGGCCGTCCCACCAGGGGCGCATAGACCGCCGGATCGAGGAAGGGGTAGACGCGGCGCAGCGGATCGTAATTGTCGGCGACGAAGTGGAATCCCGCCTCCCTGCCGAGATCCCGCAGCGCCCGGTAGAGTACGTCGGCGGTCATCACCTCGCGCAGGTTGCCGACGTGAATCGGCCCCGACGGGGAGATACCGGTCGAGATCTCCTGCCGTCCCTCGCGCTCCGCCAGCTTGCGGGCGACATCGTCGGCCCAGTGGACCGGTCGCAACGGCAGCCTGGTCATGGCGTCGCCGGAGAGGCAATCACCTCGAACATCACCTTCACCTGGTCCTGCATCTTGACGAAGAGGAATTTCGGAATCGGAATCGCATAATCGGTCAGCTTCAACACGGTGCCTCCGGTCACGAACAGCTCCTTTCCCTTGCGCACCGCCGTCACCGGAAATGCGATGTCGCGTTCGATCCCGTGCAGCAGGAGCTTGCCCTGGACCCGCAGCTCCTGGGTCTCCCCCTCGCGCAGCGTCGGGGCCACCGCTTCGATGCGCGACGAGCGGAACTCGATCCAGGGGAACTTGGCCGTCTCCAGGTGCGACTCACGCATGTTCTTGTCACGCGTCCGGTTGGCAGTGTCCAGCGTGGCGGCCTCCACCCGCAGGGCAACGCTCGCGCGGCCGGATACGTCTTCCGGGTCGAAAGCGACTTCTCCATTCAGCCCGTGCGTCATGCCGTGCACGGTATGGCCGGTGGCCTTCGCGTCGAAGCGGATGGTGCTGCGGGCCGGCACGATAGCGAACCTCGCGGGTGGCTTTTCGGCGCCGGGTACGACCGTCCCTGCGCTGCACAGCGCAGAGAAACAGCAGCCTGCCAGGAGCGCGACGGAAGCCAGAAAGCGGCGCCTCATGGGAATTCTCCCTACCGTGCATTCCGCAGAAAGCCGCGCCAGACGCGCGAAATCGTCACACAGGGGGGGTGGCCGGAGGGACTCGTTGTTTGGTATTCTCCAGAGGACGTCGACGAGTCTGCATCGTAGCATAGGCCTGCGACGGTGTTCCACCTTGCGGCCTGCACGCCGCGCGTTTCATCTTGACGGTCCTTGACGATCCGCCAGTTCGACCGTACCTCAGGTCCAAAAATTAGACACATCTCTATTTCCAAAGGAGAGGGTCCATGAAATCTGTCGCGAATGTCGTCGTGATTCTCATGCTTCTGGTCGGACTGTCTGCGACCCCGTCGCTGGCCGTGCCTGCCCATCAGACCGCCGCCAAGCCGGCCACATCGATTACCATCGGAGAGTTCGCCGTCGCCGTGGCCAAGGCAATGGACGACGCCCCCGAGACTCGGGCGACTCCGTCTCCCGAGGCGGCTCTCAAGACTCTCAAAGAGTCGGGCCTCGGATTCAAAGCCGGCTCCGAAGCGGTCCTGACCCAGGCGGAGCTGGCGGCTTTCCTGCGTGAGTCCGGGGTCCAGGTCAGCGTGCCTTCTCCCAACCAGCCCGTCTCTCCCGAGCAGGCCAAGGCCGCCATCTCCGGATTCGGGAGCCTCTTCGCCAGCCGATCCGAGAAGATTGTTGTTCCACCCACCGTCAACAGCCGCAACATTTCTCCGGAAGACTTTGCCGACTGCGCGGCGCTGGAAAGGGTGCCCGATTGCAAGGCCTGCTGCGAGGCTCTCGGAATGACCCAGCAGACCTGCGGCCGTGCCTGCGGCCAGGCCAACGCCGGGCACGTCAGCGCCACCGAGCCGACTCCCTAGTCGGTGACATGAGCGGCTCTACTGCCGCCGGCCATGTGGGACGTCGCCCGAATCCGGCATCGGTTCGGGAACGGGAGACAGCCCAAAGAGAGTGATCGGCTTCGTTCGCCCGGAGCGCAGGGCCTCCAGGAGGAGGAGGAGGAAAAGAGGCAGGTACTCGACGATTCTTATGGTGACTTCCGTCACGGAAGAGTTGCCGATCAGATAGCTCGCTGGAACCAACCCAGTGAACAGGACCCAGGCAGGATCGGGGCGCAGCGGGAGGAAGGGAACAATCCACAGGACGTACCAGGGATGCACCGTAGGGGACAACAGCAAAGCGGCAGCGATGAGGAGGAACGAGCCGCGCAGCGGCGGCAACCGCCGACGAAACACCTCGAACGCCACCCCCGCCCACAACGCCACGGCGAGCCAGCGCGCCAGATAAACCGGATAAACCGTACTGTAGAGGGCCTGAATCCAGGCGGAATCGCCGAGGTGCTGCTGAATCCGGAAGATGACCGCCTTGAGCCCGGCCGTCGGATTCATGACCTCGAGAGCTCCGAGCAGAACGCCGAACAGGCTGTCGTTGTGGCGCCACCTCCCGGCATATTCCCACAGCCCGCGCCCCAGCGCCGATCCGGCCCCGAGGTAAGGAGCGGTCACCACCAGGAGGACCGCGAAGGGGATCCACCAGCCGCGCTTCGGGACGCGCTGCGCCAGCGCCGGGAAGGCGGCGAGAGGCGCCAGCTTCGCACCGGCTGCCAGGCCCAGCAGGATGGTTGACACCCTCCATCGCCCCACTATAATCAACTGAATTCCGAGGAGAAGGAGAAGAATCGCGAGGGCATCGATATGCCCGTTGCCGGCAACTTCCGTAATCACCAACGGGCTCCAGGCATAAACCGTGATCCGTCCCTCATCCGCCCCGACCCTCCGAAGCAGCGTGCCGATCACCTGAATCACGGCGAGATCGAAGAGGATCAAGCACGACTTCAGCAGCAGCGCCGAGCCTCCCACAGCCGCCACGACGGCGAAGAAAATCTGCGCGACCGGAGGATAGAGCGTCGGGATCTCGGGATGGTTGACGAGAGCCAGGGCGTCGATGCGCAGCCGCGCGACGGCCGGATCCGAGGGGGCAAAGCGATAGGGGTTCAGGTGCCCCGCCGCCTGCACGTGGCCGTCCCACAGGTAGCGGTAGAGATCGCCGGAATAGAATGGCGGCTGGAAAACCAGGCTGATGCGGAAGAGAATCGCGAAGGCCCAGAGAATCGCCGTCGACCGGCGGAAAGGCGCACGGCAAACCTCGCGGATGGCCGCGAGGTAAATGAGGAAAACGAGCGCCTGGCAGGCCAGCCGGACGTTCAAGGGAGTGGCGGGATGAGCCACGACGAGATAGCCGGCTTCCGAAAGGAGGCCGAAGATGATGAGGCGAGCTCTCCCCCCGGCGGCGGGCGGCATGCGGGGAGGATAGCAGGCGGAGAGAAGCCGCCGCAACGCCGGGGAAGGCGCGCATGACCCGCGGCGAAGCCGCCGTCCTGTCGGCTTATTTCTCCTGCATGGCCTTGCTGGCGGTCTACGCCGTCCATCGCTTCTACCTGGTCGTCCTCTACCTGCGCCACCGCCCGCGGGAGGCCCACTCCGCGGCCGCCGGCGCGGCCCAGCTTCCCCGGCTCACCGTGCAGGTGCCGCTGTACAACGAGCGGTTCGTATCCGGCAGGATCCTGGAAGCCGTCTGCCACCTCGACTACCCGAAGGATCGCCTCGAGATCCAGATCCTCGACGACTCCACCGACTCGACGCGCGATTTCTGCCGGCGGCAGGCCGAGCGCTATCGGGCGGCCGGCTTCGACATCCGGCATCTGCCGCGCGACTCGCGGCGCGGCTTCAAGGCCGGCGCGCTCGCCGAAGGGCTGGCTCATGCTACCGGAGAGTACATCGCGATATTCGACGCCGATTTCGTGCCGCCCCCCGATTTCGCGCGCCGCACCCTCCCCTGCTTCGCCGATCCTCAGGTCGGCATGGTGCAGGCGCGCTGGGGCCATCTGAACCGGGAATCCTCCACTCTCACGCGGGTGCAATCGATCTTCCTGGACGGCCATTTCCTGATCGAGCAGACGGCCCGCAGCCGCACGGGACGCTACTTCAACTTCAACGGCACCGCCGGCATCTGGCGGCGGGCGTGCATCGAGTCGGCGGGCGGGTGGCAGCACGACACGCTCACCGAGGATCTGGACCTCTCCTATCGCGCCCAGATGGCCGGCTGGCGCTTCGTCTTCCTTCCCGCGCTGGTGGCCGAAGGAGAGCTTCCCACGCAGATGAATGCGTTCAAATCGCAGCAGCATCGCTGGGCGAAAGGGTCGATCCAGACGGGATTGAAGCTCCTGCCGGGGCTGCTCAAGGGCCCCGCGCCGCTGAGGGTCAAATCCGAAGCCTTCTTTCACTTGACCGGGAACCTGGCCTACCTTTTGATGGTGGCGGTGTCGCTGCTCTATTTCCCGGCGATGCGTATCCGCGAGCGCATGGAGTGGCACCAGCTGCTGGCGCTGGACCTGCCGATTCTTCTGCTGGGGAGCGGGTCGGTGCTGGTTTTCTACCTTCTTTCGCAGCGCGAGATCGGTGCGGGATGGTGGAAGTCGCTCAGGGATCTTCCCTGCCTGGTCTCGGTGGGAATGGGGCTTTGCCTGAGCAATGCGCTGGCGGTGGTGGAAGCGCTGATCGGATGGCGGACCGACTTCATCAGGACCCCGAAAGTGGCGCCGGGCCGCAGCGGGGATGCCGGCGGCGACTACCGCTCAAGGCTCTCCCCGGTGGTGCTGGCCGAGCTGGCGGGAACCGCCTATTTCCTCGTGGTGCTGCTCTATGCGGTGCGCCACGCCATCTACGTCTCGGTCCCCTTCGTCCTGCTGTTTCTTTCGGGTTTCGCCTTCTCGGCCACCCGCTCCCTCAAGGAAGCGCTTGCCGACCGCCTCGAACGGGGCTAGGGCTTTCTCCCGGCTTCGGGAGCCAGCT